>NZ_JH556658.1:0-107860 GCF_000179595.2 Acetivibrio cellulolyticus CD2
CAAAAGAGGTTAAAGATAAACCGTGTGTTGCAAAAGAAGGACTTCAATTTTGCAACAGACTTTATAGTATTGAGCATGAGCTTGAAGATGCGAGCCCAGACGAAAGATATGAAGGCAGACTCAAAAAAAGCAAGCCTATATTGGATGAGTTTTACAAATGGCTCAAGCAGCAAAGACCTCGAATTACACCTAAGAGTGCCACTGGTAAAGCTGTTAATTATTGTTTGAACCAATGGGATAAGCTTAATAATTACTTACTTGATGGTAGACTTTATTGCGATAATAACATTTCGGAACGGAGTATAAAAGGATTTGTTATATCACGTAAAAACTTCCTGTTTTGCAATACTCCAAGCGGAGCTACCTCAAGTGCAATGATTTACAGTATTATTGAAACTTCCAGAGCAAATAATCTTAAGCCTTTTGAATATCTGACTTATTTGCTGGAAACGCTTCCAAATGTAGATGTCAAAGATCAGAGTGTGCTGGATTCCTTAATGCCTTGGTCGGATGATTTGCCTGAATCCTGCAGACTTAATAATAAGATTTTACAACAGAAGGAGTAGTAATTGTAGACGGGTTGTATTTTACGCTTACATTGAAACTGAACATGTGTCGTAAAGCTTCGTCAGGAGGCGGCCGATGAAAGTCGGAAGTTTGAAGGTCGGGCAATCCTTATGCCAGGGTAGTATTGCTCGTTGCAGCCTGAAATGACTGCAAACTTAATTGTGTAACTGTAACTCAAACAATATAAAGAACCTTCCGGAGCACAGCAGGACCTAGGTTGCATAGGCGAGCAGTGCAGCGCAGCGGAACGACCAGCCTAAACCTCTCAATGATAAGGATAGACGAAATGGAACAAGGGATGCAACAATAACTGGAGCATGGCAGTTGCAAAGAAGGTAATTGTTGTACACAGGTATCGTAGTAGTCTGAGAACGGGAAAGCCGTTTACATGGCGAAGGGTACCAGACAAGCTGATTACAGATTTAAAACGATGTGAAGCCGTACTCCCTGAAATATGGGTTGTGAGCCATAGAAAAGACTATGTACATTAAGCACAGCTTCACGAGCGAACAGGAATTAAAAGATACACTTGATTTCATTTATGAGAAAAGCAAAACAGGAAAAGGTTTCAATGGAATACTAGAAGCTGCATTTAACGAAGTAACAATAATTACAGCAATACACAATATAAAAAACAACAAAGGAGCAAACACTCCAGGTATAGATGGCAGCAGGATGGATAAGTACCTGCAAATGGACAAGAACAAGCTGATAGGATTGATACAAAAATCAATAAAGGACTACAAACCGAAGCCTGTCAGAAGAACGTACATAAAGAAGGCAAATGGAAAACTAAGACCTTTAGGAATTACAACGGTAATAGACAAGATAATTCAAGAGTGTATAAGAATAATAATCGAGCCAATATGCGAAGCAAAATTCTATCCTCAAAATTTTGGATTCAGACCATACAGATCAACAAATCATGCAATGACGTTTGCAAAAACACTCATAAATCTCAATACACCTCAAAAGCCGATAATAGCTATAGAAGGAGACATAGAAGGTTACTTTGACAACATAAATCACAGGATACTTCTAAGAAAGCTATACAGGATAGGTGTAAAGGATAAAAGAATCATCGTAATAATTAAGAAAATGCTAATTGCCGGTTATGTATATGATAAAGAGAAGTTCCAAACAGAAAAAGGAACGGTCCAAGGTGGAGGCATATCCCCATTGCTTGCAAATGTATATCTGAATGATTTTGATTGGACAATTGGACGGATGTATCATCATCCAAAATCAAAACATAAGAATGAGTGCTATGCCAGAACAAGCCTTAAAAGAAAAGGTGTAGTTCCAAAGTATTTGATACGTTATTGTGATGATTGGTTAATAATGACCACGATGATAAATGAAGCGACCCGAATTTTGAAATACCTACAAAAGTACTACAAATATCGGTTAAAATTAAACCTTTCCAAAGAAAAGACATTGATAACAAGCCTTGAAGAAAACAGAGTTAAATTTCTCGGATATGAACTGCTGGCAGCCCCACCAAGGGCAAGACCGGATAATAAAGGCTATAAGGGACTGGTTGGGAAATTTTATCCCAACAAAAAGAAAGTTATAGCAAAGGTTGATAACATCTGCAAAGAAATTCTGAAATTGAAATCAATGAGGGATGATAAGATGATGGCAGCGCAAATAGAGAGAATAAACTCAATTATTACAGGAGCAGCGGAATATTATAAAGTAGCTATATGCAGTAATACATACAAATTTATGGATCATAGAATAATGCAGACAGCATATAGAACCTTCCGGAAGATATACGGAAAGAAATGCAAAGAACACCTTGTTGAACTCGCAGAACTAAACAATAGACCACATAGACATGAAAAAAGGAAAGATAAAACATTTGCAGTAAGGTATGATGAAAAATGGATAGGAATAACCAAAGCATACATAACGCATAGTCAATGGGATAAATACAATTACAACCAGAAAATGACACCGTATTGTGAAGAAGGAAGAAAACTTTATATAATAGAGAAGAATGGAACAAAGCAGTCACCACTCGCCCGCCCTCCAATTTATGAGGATGTAGAACTGTTCAAATGCGATGAAAAGAGTTTAAATAATTTTGAGTATTACATGAACAGAGAATACGCCTACAACAGAGATAGGGGGAGATGCAAAATTTGCGGAGAAACTCTGAGAAGCAACTATAGGCACTGTCAAAGAATTGACGGAACATTACCCCTTGATAAAATAAACAAGGTTCCAAATTTAGCGTGGTTTTGTTATAATTGTCTGAATTTTATTTGTTTTATTTTATATTGATTGGAGGGGTGTTATGAAAAAGAAGTTTTTATTGTTTTTAGTTACTTTTTTATGTATTGGTTTGATACTCTGGCTCAATAAATATCAGGTATTTAAAGTTTATGCTAATTTATTCCCTGTTGAACAAAATGTAAGAGAGGTAAATTTTATTATTGATAAGTATTACTACATAAATAAAGATGATGTTAATAATGGATATGAGGTTTTTGATAAATATATGGAAAGCAAAGGCTGGAAACAGCTAGAAGGAGAACGTGCAGGAGCATTGTTTATATATGAAAAGGATGGAGTTAGAAAAATTGTTGCTAACGTTTCATCTAATGCTTATTTTTTGTTGTTTGATATAAATGAATCATAATAAAAAACTAAGGTGTGTTTAAGGGAGACACGTCCTTGTGTCTCTCTGAACAAGGGGTCGGTGTACTTCGACTAACAAGTCCATTTGCGTAAAGGGCAAAGCATGGAGAATGTTCATTGGAGTAGGAGCATGCGGTCATCCTGCCCTCATCAAATAATCGGGTGCAAGCACCGCCTACGTAGAAGGGCTCTGTAAGTCCGATCCTTCGACGACGCAAATGGCGAGACGTTAGTGCGCCAAGCAAAACTTGGCATCAGCTTGCAGGGTGGAAGTCCCTGTTGGGAAGACCTAGCCAGTTACCCATATCGAGTGTTGCATCGAAACTGGTAACAGTTAGATGAAGCGTACACAGAGAACCATATAGGCCAAAAGGAAGACCGCACTCCCTGAAGAATATTCAGCTCCGTAAACGCCAAAAATGCAGATGGCGACATGTTTAACGTCATGGAAGCCAACACAGAGGAATCATAAATGGCGAGATTCCCGAGGGTCTGCCGGAGTCAGAGCACGTGGCATGTATGGAGAGAGATGTCAGGAACTTGGGAGGTCCTAAGGCTCCTGTCGAGAAAGACAGGTAGGCATATCCAATCGAAAAAGAGGAATGCTAATGCTGAAAGGAATTCGGATTAACTCATAGTACTCTGAGAGTGGGAGAGCCACTTACATGGGGAAGGGGTTAACAATTACACGCAGCCGGCAAAGGAAACATTGTCCGGACAGGAGGATCGGGTAAACAATGCAAACCTCACTGCTGGGAATAGCGCAGAAAGCAAAACAGAATAAGAAATACAAATTTGGGAACTTGTATGAGCTCATAGATAAATATGCATTATTGCAAGCATGGAGACAGATAAACAAAGGTGCAGCATCTGGAGTTGATAGGGAAAGGGCAAAAGAGTTCAAGAAGAACATAGAAACTAATCTTGAGGAAATGCTAGAAGAGCTGAAAACTAAGAAATATAAAGCAAGGTTAGTTAAAAGAGTTTTCATACCAAAAGGAAAAGATGGAAAAAGGCCATTGGGATTACCTGTTTTACGTGATAAAATAATACAAAGAGCAGCAGCGAATATATATCTACACTATGTACTAGACCTGTGGTTTGAGAAAGGTATAAAGCCAAAGTGTGAAGCGGAGGCATATTATTGAAGGTCAGCGGATGATTTTATCTTTGGATTCAGATATAAAGACGATGCTTATATAGCATATTAAGGGGGTTAATAAGGGAAAATGAAAATACACACACTTAAAATTACCGACTACGACAAGGTTTACGAATTGTGGCAAACAGAACGGATGGGGCTGAATAATGTTGACGACAGTCGCGATGGAATGGAACGATTCTTGCGTCGAAATCCAAATACATCTTTTGTTGTGGAGATTGATGGGAAAATTGTCGGATCAATTCTTTGCGGTAATGACGGGCGAAGCGGCTATATTTACCACGCCTGCGTTTCCCGTGAATATCAAAATAAAAAAATCGGCACGAGGCTTGTTGAAAAGGTATTTGAAGCTCTGAAAGCTGAAGGAATATCCGATATCACACTTGCTGTATACATCAACAATGATGATGGTAACCGTTTCTGGGAACGAATGGGGTTTAGGGATCGTGACTTCCTGCGATATAAAAACAAAGCTCTTGTTGAATTAGAATGGTATGACTAATTCTAATTTGAATTTATATATTGCTAAAAGTATAAAAAGTATAAAAAGTATCACATTCCTTTGGCGAAACTTTACACTAACATAGACCTCAAAGGAGGCACATTATGAAAAGGTCAATGATGCAAATTTATGTAATAGGGAGTGGGGAAGCTGTAAAGTTGTATTTAAAAGCTTTTAATGGCAGCTTGGGATTTAATGTAAAAGGTTCTGATGACTCATTTTACCATGCAGAAATTGATATTTTTGGTCATATCTTAGCAGTAGCTGAGGCCAATGATGGAATGAATAAAAGGATTACAGGCAACACAATGCAGTTTTGCTTTCATTATGGTGAAGGAAATGAGGATATGGTTAAAAAGGCTTATGAGATACTTAAAGATGGTAGCGAAATCCTTTTTCCTTTAGGTCCATGCGATTTTAGCCCATTGATGACAGACTTCATTGATAAGTTTGGTGTTAGATGGTGTCTTTTTGTATAATTGATTTTAAGAATTATGAGCCTAATGTATAATTTAGTGGTTACGCTGTTTTTTATACTGTTAATGGTTTGATTTATAGTATATTAATGCTAAAATATATGTAGTTAATGGTTATTTACAAAAGGTTGCTTACTTTTCCAAATCATAAATAATGCGTAGAAGTTTATTACATGTAGATCATCTATAATATCTTTGTGGGTCATAAGGATTTTTATAGAATTCTTTACAACCTGTAAACTGGACTGCTGAGTAGCTTATAAGTGAGGGTAACTAAATTTGTATTTTAAGGGGTGTTGTATGGAAAACAATATTGAAAACCAGTTCTGTGATGCCGAAACTCAAGACTCTACAACCGGATGTAAGATTTGCTCAAGTCCTAATATTGAAGAAGGATATAATGTTGACCTGTGTGAAAGTTGCAGAAATATGCTTTCAAAACGGCCATTTCCTGTTTGGGTAAAATTATTCTCTGTTATTGTATTAGGCCTGCTTGTATTCTCTCTTATAAGACTACCTTCTGCTGTATCCGGTGGTGTAGCTTTTGATAGAGGAGAAAAGGCAGCAGACCAAAGAAATTATATAACAGCTGCTCTAGAATATAAAAAAGCTGCTGACAGGTATTCAGATTCTACTCTTGTCCTAGCCAAACTATTTATTGCTCAATATTATAATATGGATTTTGAGGAAGCTATAAACACATTTGAAATAATTGCAGGAAGAGAAGAATCAAATACTACACTCGTTAATAATGTAAATGAAATTGTAGATAAAATTGAAAAATATTATTATCCTTCAAAAGACTTATCGTCATTAATGGAAGCAAACCAGAATGATAATGCATCTCTTGAAAAAAATTTGGATGAATACTTAAAGGAACACCCCGATGATGTTGTTGCAGCTTTAGTTTTAGGAAATATGAAATTCGATCTGGAAAAATACGATGAAGTTGAATCAATTATGCAGAAAGTAATTTCTTCAAATAGTGACTTTTGGGATGGAAAGCTTTTGCTGGCTGCAACATACCGCGAAAAAGGAAACTATCAAAAAGCTGAAGAATTATGTAAGGATGTTCTATCGGTTAATACACAAAATAAACTCGCTTTAGGAGCGCTTGTAAGGCTTGAACTAAAATTGGGTGATGTTGCTAAAGGGCTAGAGACAGCTACCAAATCCTATGAGTTGGACAAAAACGATGCGTTTTCGATTTCAAATATGGCACTTGCTTATCATTATAATAATAAGCTGGATAAAAGAGATGAAATGTTCAATGAATTCAAAGCAAGCAAAAATGTTGACGAGTATACTTTGAATTTTTTGAGCTCAGTATTTAGTGGAGAATTAAAGTGGAGATGATCATAGAGGGAGGATAAATTTATGTTTTTTATACCTGGTATTATTATATCAATTATTACTTTTCCAGGAGTCATTGTGCATGAAATGGCTCATCAGTTGTTTTGTCGTTTTTCGAGGGTAGCTGTTCTGGATGTCTGCTACTTCAGAGTTGAAAACCCTAATGGTTATGTAGTGCATGAAATACCAAAAAAGTCCTGGCAAAATCTTCTTATAGGTATCGGTCCGTTTTTTCTTAATACTATAGTTGGTGCTCTTATTGCATCAGCTGCAGCAATACCTATTTTCAGATTTGAAAATTCCGATATTTTTGATTATTTATTGATATGGTTGGGAGTATCCATTGCGATGCACTCCTTTCCAAGTACAGGAGATGCTCAAAGTATATGGAGCACGTTAAAAAGAAAAGAAACACCTATTTGGGCTAAAATCCTTGGTACTCCTATAGTTGGACTTATTTATATATGCTCCATAGGATCAGTTGCCTGGTTAGATCTAATTTATGGTATTGGTGTTGCAATGCTTATTCCAAATCTTCTAGTGAAAATTATTGCCTAAAATTTCTTGTATAATAGGGCAATTTTCTGAAATTGACTTTGGAGAAAACATGCAAGGGGTACAAAATGAAGATTAATTCGAAATTGATTTTTTTGATAATAATAGTTATTGTAATATTATGCTTGGTTTTTATAAGAACTTGTATTTTTGAAAATGGAGCTGATAATCAGTTTTCAACAGTAAATGAAGTAAATGCGAATAATCAAGAAAAATTGAACAAGGAGATCAATACCCTAGCGATAAGTGGAGAAAAAATAAAGTATAAGTATTTGTTCAATGCATTTATACATTACGATACTAGTGAAACCGAACGATACAAGTTAAAGTTTGAAAATTATTATTTTATGAGGGATAATGAAGAATATGAAAATTTTATTAATGAATATTTTGTCCCAGAGAAAATTACATTAGAAGATAGCAATAGAGATAAACCTAAATTGTTTCTTAGGGATATGAACAATACACCAAAGTTTGCTGTATATGAGGTGTCTTCGTTGACTATTGAAGGTAATGTGTTAAATGTCAAATTGAAACGGATAAATAAGCAAGTTCCAGTTTATCCTCAAACTAAATTCGGAGTAGATAGATGGGGTATGCTGGTTGAGCTGGATTTGAACAAGGAGTTACTTAAAAGGAATATGGAAATTAAGGTTGAAAGAATTGGCGAAGATTAAGTAAATTTAAGGCCATTTGTGTAAAGGGCAAAGCATGCAGAAGTTGAAATATTATTGTGGAGAAACCATATGGGTACAAGCAAAAAAGAATTAAGGATTAGGGAAATTGCATTGGAAATACTAAATGATATTACTGAGAATGGTTCGAATTCTAACTTGGTTTTATCCAATTATTTTAACAAGTACACATTAGATATAAATGATGAAATATTTATTACATCACTTGTACTAGGTACGTTGAGATTGAAAGTTAGTATACAGTATGCTATAGAAGTGCCAAAAAAGATTGCTAAAAAAATTTCTCCTTGTATCATGAATATTTTAAGACTGGGTGTTTATGAGCATTTTTATGGGGATGTCATTCCTAACCCTGATGAAAGCTTTACTTCATATACTGGTAATGAACCATATAGGATTGAGAAACCTAAATGTAAGTATATTAATGAATATGTAAGGATAGCTGAAAAATGCGGACAACGCTCAGGGGCTCTTGTAGTTGAGGCAGTTTTAAGCAGACTTTGCGGTTTGCTTTGGCAGTATTTTAATGATCGTTCGTTTGAAGCAGAATTGTTATCATCTAAATATTCTTTCCCTATACATTTAGTAGATAAATGGTTAAATAATTATGGATCGGATTTTACTGAAGACCTTTTAAAAAAGCTTAATACGCCTGCAAAATTATGTATTAGACCAAACAGCTTAAAAATTTCTAAAAATGAACTAATGGATGTTTTAATAAATGAGGAAATTGACTTTGAGGAAGGATTTATAACTGATGAAGCGTTATTAATTAACAGTACGCAACCTTTAGATACTTTAGAAAGCTTTAAAAAAGGCTATTATCAAGTTCAGGATGAAAGTTCTATATTGGTTTCTAAGATTCTAAATCCAAGATCTGGAGAAAATGTACTAGAGGTTTGTGTTGGTACACAAGGTGATAAAACTACACATTGTGCTCAACTTATGAACAATATCGGTAAAATTTTAACTGTCGATATAAACCCTCAAAAGCTTTGTTTAACCAGACAAAACTGTTGTAGGTTTGGTGCAACAATAGTAGATTTAATGGAGTATGATTGCCTTGTGTACAATAAGGATTGGAATAATGTATTTGATAAGGTTTTAGTATCTGCTCCGAGTTATGAGTATGGAATAATTAGGAGAAATCCAGAAAAAAAGTATTCTTCGGATTATTATAATCTTTCAAAATTAGTAGATATTCAAAGCAACCTGCTTAGAAATTCGTCAAATTATTTAAAATGTGGTGGTGTCTTAGTCTATTATACCAACACTTTTGAAGTTGAAGAAAATTTACTAAGCATAAATTGTTTCTTGGAAAATAATAAAGATTTCGTTTTAGATGAAATAGTTGAAGTGGATACTAGAAAATTTGATCAGCCTCCCCAACAAGGATTTTTGCAGATATTTCCTAATGCATGTCTTATGGATGGGTGTTTTATAGCTAAAATGAGAAGAAAGAGCTAGTGAGATATTTGGTAATATATGAAGTGAAGAAGTAAATAATCTATCTTATTTAAGGAGCTGTGTTATGGAGAATATAAAAATAAATGGCAAATCATACGAATATGTTGTTAATTATAAAAACAATGATGAACTAAGGAACAGTTTTAATAGCCTGGCAAGAAAAACATATGAATTTGATTTTGAAGACTGGTATCAAAATGGGTATTGGAGTGATAGATATATTCCTTATTCAATAGCGGATGGCAACAATATAGTTTCAAATTTATCTTTAAATGTCATTGATTTTTTTGTAATGGGAGAAAAAAGGACATATTTACAAATAGGTACTGTTATGACGGATAAAGAATATAGAAACCAAGGATTGAGCAGATTTCTTATGGAAAAGGTATTAGAGGAATGGAGAGGTAGATGCGATCTAATATATCTTTTTGCCAATGATAGTGTTCTTGATTTTTACCCTAAATTTGGTTTTGATTCTGCGCAAGAGTATCAATACTCAAAAGAAATATACTCAGAAAGTGTTACATCTGATTATATAAAAATGAACATGTCAGATGAAAAAAATAAAGGATTTCTTTTTAACAAAGTCAACCAATCATTACATTTTTCACAGTTGTCAATGAATGATAATCCTGGCCTTGTAATGTTTTATTGTACGTCATTTATGGACCAAAATGTTTACTATATTAAAGCGTTTGATGCCATTGTTATTGCAGAATTCAATGATAATATACTGTATATAAATGACATTTTTTGTGAAAAAGAAGTTCAACTAAATGATATAATTGCATCGATGGTAAATAAGGAAATAAAAAAAGTGGTTTTAGGATTTACACCTAAAGATACAGTGTCATTTGATGAAACATTATTAAAACAAGAAGACACAACCCTATTTATACTTGACGATAAATGGGGCATATTTGATAACAAAAAAATCATGTTTCCTGTTTTATCACACGCATAGTAGATGTAGAATATGCTAAAAAGTATGCTATTTTCATAAAAGTCATAAATAGCATACTTTTTAGCATATTCTTTTGTTACAGAAGCAATTCTTTCTCATTTCCCATTTCTTATATTAGGGCAATTCATATACTATAAAATGATGATCAGTCTTTTGGGGCAGCTCTACATAAATATGCCACAGCATTTCTTCACCTGTTCGATAGTATAATTGCATATCAGCATTTGATGACGCAATGTCCACAAGCTTATACTTCTTATTATGTTTTATCACATGCCTAAATTCTGTTGGAAGTTCAATTGTACCAATTTGCTTGTCCCCGGTAAGATTGGAAATTACCATTTCCAGTACAGGTACATCCTTTCCGTGATGTCGAAATAATTCCCATTTCTTATTTACAGGATTTTGATATAGGAGTTTTCGGCCAGGTGTTATGTGTGCAATCCATGTAAAGAAGTTACCGTGTTCAACCAATCTTTCAGGATAATCAAAAGGTTGATCAGCCCTGGTAAAAATCTTTTGGAGCTGATTTTTATATGGCTCAAGTTTGTGAATGGGCGGCAAAATTCTACTGAAATTTTTATTCTCATTTCCAACTCCAGATGTAGATCCGGCAATATTGAGATTGAAATCCTCATTAACCCCTACTTCTTGCGGAAACAAGAGGGCAAAAATGTCCTGAAGAGGTATAGTAACAGTTTCTGCAGAAGAGGTCATAAAAACTTCCAGCATGGCAATACCCATTTGAGGAGTAATGTCTTGTGGGTTTAAGGGTGTTTGATTAGGGGTTGTAAGAATTCCAAACTGCTGGCTTAAAAAGTTTGCTATTTTGTGCTCCGGGTATCTAAAATCATTTAAATAAACATTCCCCCTCTGTCCGCAAAGGATCTGGATAATGGTAGGGAGGTCATGAGTTGATAAGAACAACTCCGTATTTTCGGGAAGTGTTTGATGATTTTGATATTGACCGCATATGTTTTTATGAGGAGCAACATACATCTCAGGAATTGGATGACCATTTTTTTTCATCCTTCGGATGGCTTCCTCAACAGCACTCTGCCTTGGTATATCCCCCAAGGTTTCTCCTCCAACCTCAAGTCCATGCTTTAAAGCAATCTGAATGATTTTTTCAACATTTTTAACTTTATGAATTCGGTCAGAGGGATCAATTTCATATCTGCCATGATCGTTATGATCTCCACGTCTCATGATATACTGGGTTGCATAACCACACATATGATCTAGAAACAAAATATCTATATACTGCGAAAGATATTTGATTCGATCATTCATCAGTTCATAATAAGCTTCCCCCTCTGTAATATAGGGTGGAATATGCCAATTTTGCCCGTTATCGGTTCCGATTTCATATTCAATATTAAACGCCTTGCCCTGAAGACCCCAAACATCGCCGCTGGCAGACGGATCGATCCCAAATGCAATATTAACTTCACGTTTTAATCCTAACTCCCTATATAAATCCTTTATCAAAAGCTGCTGCTCATGGATGCAGAACTGGCTGTATTGATAAGCTTCAATCTCGTCAGTATAAAGTTCTGCCAGCCTTTTGACAGCTTCACTCTCTGGATTTTGGTATTCCTTAGGCCAGGTTCTGAAATCAGGCTCTGCGTCCACATAGGTATTTAAGACCTTTGATTGGACAATAGAGAAAACGGCATTTCTTCTTAACTGAACTTTGTATTGATCAACATATTTTTGATAAGCCTCAGCCCGTTCAGAATGAGGATCCAAACGAACATGGTTCAAAAACTTCTTAGAAGCTTTGCTAAGAATTACTTTTCGTGCTTCACGGTGTATATCGAAATCACAACACAAGTCTTTTTCATAGGTGACAGACCTTTTAGGAATCATGGACAGTAACTCGGGATCTTCCTGCACTTCGGGAACTAGCTCTAAAACCAGATAATCCAGTTCCAGTCCAAATGAAGAAGAAGAAAAAGGACTTGTAGTACTTTGGTGTTTCTGAGTAAAGGGAAGTTCTGCAATATCAGTTACACCAATGTCACTTAAAAAATGCATGATATAGGTCAAATCTTCAAGATTACCTGCATAATCCCGCTTAGTTAAAAAGGCTAAGGCGGTTTTTATGGCAGCCAGCTTAAGATTTGGATCAAGGTTTATATTTTTTAAAACCGTTTCTCCAGTATCAGGCTCTAGACAGATTGAGTCCGGGAATATCGCCATCAGAATCTTAATCACATCATTAAACCTAGTAAAACTTGAAGATGAATTGGCTGCAAATACCGGGACTATTACTTTTGATCTTTTCTTATATAAAGATAGAGATGCTTTTTCCATTTGCTACCCCCAGAGGCATATTTATATTGCTAATAGCCATTCAATATTAATAGTCATTATTATATATCGTAATTTATCTGCATAATCATTATAGTTGTTCATTATGTTTACAATACTCAAATTCAAATTAACATGATTATTTAATACTATACTTTATTTTATGCCTTGATTATATAAGTGATATATGTATTTTATAATATCATGATACGCATTATATAGTCCAAGGTAATTCTTTTCAATTGTATATGCAAAACTCTAAATATTAATCTCTATGATATATTTGCAGTTATTATTATTGGAGTTTTCAGATTATGCACTTTGAGCAAGCTTTTTAGAATCAAACAATAAAAGAAAGGAACCATCTTGTGAAATGGCTCCTTTCCAACTCATCTGGGAATATGGTTAAACACTGAACTTGGTAATCATTCCTAGAAGATACATTCTCATAATTGCAAAGTCAAGTGAATTAATAGATTTGTCTCCATTCAAATCTCCAGCTTTTATATCATCCTCAGCAGGGAAGTCTTTTAGATTTCCCAATAGATAATTTCTCATTAAAGCAAAGTCAATTGAGTTAATTGATCCATTACCATCAACATCGCCTGGCTTTACATCTGAAGCTGTTGGTGTAGGTGTTACAATGGCAGTAGGTGTTACAATAGAAGTAGGTGTTATTGATTTAGTAGGTGTAGCAGGAGTTTTTGTTGGGGTTGTTGAACCACCTTCTGGTAATGTTACACCATTACAACCCAATGGCACTTTATGATCCAAACCTTGGAATTTACCGTCTTCATTTTTCCATAGAACAGGCAATAAATAATTGTCATACTTATTGTCATTCCATTTAAGGTCTCTTCCACCTTCAAATGGGGTTCCTTCGCCACGGGTAAATAATCCGCCGGTATCAGCGGAATCAATATTTATGCACCATAACGTATGATGCATTTTATATTTGTTTTGTGAGATATAGTTTCTCATACATCTTAAATATTTAAGATTGGTACTAAGAAGTTTATCGCCACCTTCTGTAATACCGCCCCATTCACCAATCAGTAATGGAGATGTCCCATTTTCCATGAGATACGCCCAGTTGTCTCTCCAACATTGATCATATAGTATTTCTTGTGCTGTTTCATCATCAGCAGTAACAAAGTTGCCTGTAAACCAAGATTGCTCATAAACTAATGGACCATAATCATGTGGTGAATAAACAAGCTGATCCTGATGTTCTCCAAGATCAATAGGATAATCTTTTACACCACGCAGGTTTCCGCCCCACCAGTTGCCATAGTAATCGTTATTTCCTGTCCATGGACTTGTATCGAATGTTGCATCATCCCATTTACCGTCTTTAGGATACATTTCTACGCCTTCAACAAATATTAAGGCATTTGGATGTACCTTCATTATTGCTAATGCAGTTTCTTGAGCTGCTCTTTTCCAGTTGTTTGGATCATTAGAATCATCCCATATAGCGCATGAAGCCTTCATTTTGACATTACCGGTGTTTGTGTGAGGTTCGTTTTTAAGGTCAAAACCTATAATTGTATCATCATTTTTGTAATAGTTAGCTACCCAAACCCAAGCAGATTTAAATATTTCTTCTGTTATGGTTCCATTATACCAAAGTGGGTATATATGTCCCTGATTATCTGTTGTTGCACCGTGCACATCGAGTATAACTTTGATTCCAACTTTTTTGAAGTTTTCCAGCATAAAATTGAAAAGTTCAAAGCTATTTAATCCTTCTAAAGCTTCATTATTAAAGCTTGTATCTGTTGACATAGGATATTGACCTTTACTCCATGAATATAACAGATCTGTTGCGATTGGTATTCTGACTACATTTATGCCCTTATCCGCTACAATCTTTATATCTGCTAATATATCACTATGATAAGAGTCTAAAAACATCATTTCCCTGCAGTTAAAGCCAAACCAGTTGGCACCAGTAATCCATACTTTATTGCCGTACTTATCAACAATATTGTTGCCTTCAACATGCAGCCAGTCATCATTTGGTTCAGCAACGGCAGTAGTTTCTGCGGATATTTGTGTGCCAGGTGTTATTAATAACGTTGCAAGCGTTACTAATATTGTAGAAAAAATAATAGGTTTTTTCATTTCCTTCTCCTCCCAAATTAATTATTTAAAATAAAAATAATATACAATTAGAATTTTTATATATGGGGTTTATAAAATGAATGGAATTTAGTACTTAGATAATAATAGAAATAAATCAAGAATAATTTCGTAAAGAATGCAAAGCGATAAACATATTGCCCGATATATATAATTTTTATGTAAGTGTAACAGTCACCCCCAGAAATTTGTTTAACAAGATTCTAAAATTTATAGTTTTATAAAATTATATGAACTTGCTATTAACATATTTTCCTTTATAATATCACATAATTTGCATAAATACAATAAACCAATAGATTTCTAAAGGATAAACATGCCTTAAGGACTTTTGTTGTTTTGTAAAAAAACGGGCAAATTGTTTTTGAACTTGCATTGGTGGATTAAATTAACTGTGATAAAGGGAGGAGTATTAAGTATAATGGTACCAGAATTGAATAAAGCATAGGGTTTGATTGGTTTTGGTGCTTTTTAGTACATTTTGTGGGAGAATTATTTGACTTTAATGAATGGTATGTTAGAATTGTTGTGAATATTTAATAAAACACAGTTTATATTGACATATGATAGTAAATCTCTTTCGCAGGAGGTTTATTTTTCTGAAGAGACTTATATCCTGTTATGTACAGTGCAAATACTTGGGAAGGATGGGATGATATACGGTGGAAACAGTGAATTTTAAGAGGTTAAAGACATCGTCTGAAAATACTTTGTTCAATATACCAAAAATGTATGTTAAAAGTGATATTAAAAATATCTTAATAGTTATTGGTTTGTCACTATGTTTATCAGTTATTGGAGCCCTTATTTCGTCTGCTTTTTCTTTGGATGTATTAATGCTCTATTTAACTCAACCGGTGTTGTTTTTATTAAACATGCTGCCTTTGACGCTGGTTATGCTTTGTATTTATTTTCTGACTTCAAGGATATGGATTTCATACATTGTGACGGGAAGTTTTTATTTTGTTGTTCAAGTAGTCAATTATTTTAAAATTAGTCTCCGACAGGAGCCTTTTGTGCCAGCAGACATATTGCTTGGAAATGAATCAACAAATGTAGTAAAGATCAACGAGTTACCGATAAATGGCGGATTGATTTTTCTGCTCGTTCTATTTTTGATTGTTGGTTTGGGCTTGTTTTTATTCTTAAAATCGAAGCCGGTTGGATGGTTATATAAGGTAATTGGAGTTACGCTTTCTGTCATGCTATCCGTTGTTTTGTATAATACTTGTTATAAAAATGAAAAAATATATGATAATTTTAAAGTGCATGGAACTATCTACTCCTCAGTAGATATAGTTAGATCAAGGGGATTTATTTATTCGTTTCTGATTAAGTCAAATTCATTAAAACTGACATCACCGGAAGAATACTCAGTTGAAGAAGCTGAAAAGGTGATTGGAAATTACGAAACTGAAGAAGCAGTACAAGTTTCGAGCAATGTAAATGCAGATAAAGAAGAGCCTCATGTTATTGCAATAATGAGTGAAGCTTTCTTTGATATTGATAGAATTCCAGGCATTAAGTTTGATGAGTTAAATAATCCCCTAAAGAATTTTAATAGGATTTGCGAAGAATCCTACCATGGTAAAATTGTTACATCTGTTTTTGGTGGAGGTACTTCATGCACCGAATTTGCATTCTTGACAGGTACTTCGCTAAGTTTAGCGAACTGGACCGCAGATACGTATTCTGCGTATATTCGTAAGGATACTTTTTCGCTAACAAGATTATTAGAAAGCAAAGGCTACAAGACAACGGCATTGCATCCGGGTTATCCGTGGTTTTACAACAGGTTTAATGTATATGAGTACTTTGGATTTGACAATCGTTTTTTTGCTGATAACGTGACTGAGAGGAGTACTAAGTCACTTACCGGGTATGTTTCAGATATGGATACTTATAAATTTTTGCTGAGTGATTTTAAAAATCATTTGGAGAAAAATCCTGATAGTCCATATTTTAATTTTACAGTAACTATTGAAAACCATGGTCCATATGCAAATGAACCAATTGGCTATCCTGAGATATTGAAGCATAATAGTTCGATCAATGAGGAGTATTATCAACTGGTAAATAATTATGTTGGAGGTCTCAGGCAAAATGATGAAGCTTTGGGATATTTGGTTGAACAATTGGAGAAATCCGGTGAACCGGTAGTATTGGTGTATTTTGGAGATCACCTGCCATTTCTGGGAAATGACTTTGCAGGGTATAAGGCAATGAACTATAATGTCGGAACCTCGGGAAGTATTGAAGAATATTTGAATACCTACGAAACCCCTTATTTTATTTGGAGTAATAAATCTGCAAAAGACTTGCTGAGGCAACAGGGCAAGGATGTACCTGTAGGCGAGGCGCCGTTAATAAGCTCAAATTATCTAAATACTGAACTACTTAATTATATTGGCATGAAAGACTGCGGGTATTTCGATTATCTCAATGAAAAAAAGTCTTCATTACCTGTAATTACTAATAGGTTCTATAAAACATGTGATGGTAAATTTACTGAAAACTTGTCTGATAAAGATAAGAAAACTGTATCCGAATATCGTAACTTGCAATATTATATGTTGTTCGACAAAAAAGTTAAATAATGTTATTTGTGTATATTGGTTTATGATATAATTAAAAAGATGATTATTTATTTAGAAAGCAGGGGTGAGCTTTTTTATGATGGAATGGTCTATTAGAAGCCTATTAAATCCGGTAATAACCAGGCTTCTTATTTATGGTGTTAATCCTATCGATGTAGAGTATGTTGTATCTGCTGTAGAAAATAAGAACCATATAAATTCTCGTTCGTTGGAAAAGTCATGGTTGGAAGAATGGGAAAAGAAAGCTTTAAGATACAAAACCATGGCACAAGAGTGTGAGAAGAATAATAATACAATATCCGCACGTGAGTTTTATTTTTATGCTGCACAATGTTATTATGCAGTTTTTTTAATTAATTTATCAGGAATTGAGCCTAAAAAGAGAGTGTATATGGAATATGCTTCTTTATACAGGAAGAGTACTGAATACTACCCGGCTAAAGTTGAATATATGGAGATACCGATTGATGGTGAAAATACTATTTCGGGTTATTTACACCATCCGGTGAGCAAGATTCAAGCTGAAAGTCCATGTGTAATAATATATTCAGGTTTAGGAAGCTGCAAGGAAGAAATGAATACTCTTGCAAGGCCTCTTGCTGACAGGGGTATAGCTGTCTTTATCCCGGACATGCCTGGAAATGGTGAATCCTTATTTGTGCACGATACCAAGTGCCGTGTTCATAACTTGAATTCAGCATTTACCAAGATTCCTGATTTTCTTGAAAAAAGAGAGGATATTAAAAAGGGTGCCTTTGGAGTTTATGGTCTTTGTATGGGAGGGGGATACGCTTATAGAGCTGCATGTGTGGATCCTAGATATGCATTTTGTGTTACATTTTTTCCTCTGTTTATAACTCAAGTTGATACTAAGACAACTCCACAATGGATGAAGCAGGGTGAATGGTATAATTATCAAACTGGTGGAGTGGCTACCGAGGACTTTATGAATGAAATGCAGGCTCTTGAAGAGGGTTCTTTTAAATGCCCATACTTATTTATACATGGCAAATATGACAATTGGATGACTATCGAATTGGCTATGAAGTTATTTGATAAAGCTCAAGGTGAGAAAGAAAAAATAATTATTGAACAAGAGCCTGTCTATTCCAATCAGCAGGTAGTAACCCATACTATGCCTGTAGGCGAGCAGCTTCATTGGGTAAGACAAGTTGCAGCCGATTGGGCAGCAGCGCACTTTGGCATGATGAAAAAATAACTTTTGCTATAATTTTGATACAGGACGTATGCTTCGCATGTGTGTCCCGCAAAAAAGCGCAATTAATTTTTATTTGTGCTTATAGATAAAATGTTTTGGCAGGGGGCAAAAATGAGTGATTCATCTTATAGGAATATTTATTCGGTTATAAAAAACTATGCTTCTACATATGGTGATAAAATTCTTATTGCAGTTGAGGATGAGGAAGTAAGCTACAGCAGTTTTATTACGGATGTGGACATTATATCTAATGCTCTTGCCTTTATGGGAATAACCCCAAATAAAAAAGTCGGAATTATTATACCTAATTCTGCAATTTGGTATAAGATTTTCTGGGCAATTGTAAAGATGGGTGCCATACCTGTTCCGCTGGATCCTCAAATCGGTCAGTGGGAAATGGAACGGGTTATATCTCTTGCAGATATTGAAATTTGTTTTGTTGCTTCCAGGTACAGGGCAAATAATATCCTGGATAACATATTGAAAGCCGCCGGGAATATTCCAACTTTAAAGAACATAATTGCTACAGAACCTGAAAAGGATACAGATTTTGTATTATCATTTAGAAGTTTTAAAGAAAAGGCTTGTGGCTGTGATTATGAGGGACAAGTATATAAGCCGGAAGAGGCTGATAATTTAATGCTTGCATGTACATCTGGCAGTACTGGAAATCCTAAAATTATTGCTGTTCCACATATAGGGTTTTATAAATCGCAGTGTGATATGGGTGAATATTTAGGATTTGGCAGTTCTGACGTTATGCTTCTCGGAATGCCGCTTTACCATCAAGGTGGTTTTGGAATGGGCCTTCAGATGATTTTAAAAGGAGGTTCAGTTCTATATCAGCCGACTTTTGACCCGGAGAAGTTTTTGAGTACAATTGAGCAAAAGAAAGTAACTGTAGCCCAACTTACAACAACACTGGCTAAAATTATACTATCAGTTCCAGACTTTGATAAATATGATTTATCAAGCCTCAGGATGTGTTATTTTGCGGGAGAAGTTCTCCCAATGGAAGTCGCACGTATTTTTTTTGAAAGGCTGAATATAAGGGTTGTAAATGTAATAGGTTCGTCAGAAACGGCCACTATGGTAGTATGGGATTCTGAATATGACAGGGAACTCGACCCAAATGATTACCGGACACTGCCTTTTACAAAAATGAAAGTGATGGGTTCACAGAACAATGATGTATCGGAAGGTGAAGTTGGAACGATATTTATTCATACTGATGCACTAATAAATGAGTACTATAAAAACGAGCAGGAAACGTCCTTAAAGATAAGGTGGCTTGATGGAATTAAGTGGTTTGATACGGGTGATCTTGGTGAGAAAAGGCAAGATGGCAGGGTTCGGTTTATAGGAAGGGTCAAGAGGATTATAAAACGTGGCTCCAACTTGATTTACCCTGAGGAAAGTGAAGCTTTCATATTAACTCATCCTAATGTAGAAGCAGTTGCTGTTATCGGTGAGAAGCATGAACTGATGGGTGAGATGGTGGTAGCCTATATTCAGCCCAAGAAAGACTGTAAATTTACCCGTGCTGACCTGATAAAATTCTGTCAGGGCAAACTGGCAGCATACAAAATGCCGGACAAGGTAGTAATTACAGATGAGCTGCCGCATGATATAGGCAAAATACAATTTAAATATATAAAAGAGCAGGAGGGACAAGATGATAAGTAAGAGTTTGAAAAACGTTAATGACATTTATGAGGAATTTATAAAAACAGGCAAGCCGCAAGATACTATTATGTGCATTGATGAAAAATCTATTACGCTTGAAGAATTTCAAAGAAATGTTGATTTGTTTACAAAACACCTAATTAAATTAGGGGTGCAGACAGGCACTGTTGTAGGTTATACAATGCCAAACTGTCAGGAGATTTTCTATCTCTTTATAGCTATTTCAAGACTTGGAGGCTGTGCTGTTCCATTATTTCATATGCTGCCTGATATGGCAAAGGTAGATATCTTTAAGAAATGCAAGGTGCAATTTGTGATAACAAAATCGCAGCAGTTTGCTAATTTGAAGGAGTCTTCCGACAAGATGGGTGCCCAATATAAAATTGCAACCATTGATGAAAGTAATGCTTTTTACAATTTCACAATGCCTATATGTCCTGAAATAGAAATAAAAGATTATATTCTTGCACAAACCGATCCGGATTTACCTATTCTTATGGCATCAAGTTCTGGTACTACAGGGATTCCTAAGTCTGTAATAATGACACAATCAAACTTTGCTTCTGAAATTCATGCGTCTTATGAATTGGTTTCTCCGTTTAATATTAATGGACCAGATGGATTTTCTTCAATAATGGCTTTCCCTCTTTCTACGGCTGGTATTTTAACATGTCTCGGTGCATTGTTTGAAGGTGTATGTGCTATTTTTATGACAGAAATTTCACCGGTTAAGTTTGTTCAATTGCTGGCATATTGGAAAGCTGACACAATGTCTGCTCCACCGGCATTTTATGAAGCAATTTTAACTTTGCCTACATTGGATAACTTAGATTTATCATCTATAAAGAGAGTAATGACCGGTATGGATTTCTTTTCTCCATCTCTTTGGAGTAGACTTAAGGCTAAGTTTACAGGCCTTAATGGATTTGCAAACGGCTATGGTTTAACTGAAACCAGCAATGTATTTATGATCTGCAAATCAATTGGTGAAGAAAATCCAACCTCTACAACTCTTATGAAACTGGCTGAAAACATTGGAAATGCTATAGAGGTTCGTGATGAAGAAGGTAACTGCGTGCCTGTTGGAAGTGAAGGGGAGCTTTATGTAAAAGGTCCAAATGTGGTAAAAGGCTACGTAGGAAATCCCGAAGAAACTCAAAAAAGTTTTAATGACGGATGGTTTAAAACAGGTGATATAGTTAGGTATGAGGGCAATAATTCAATTACACTGCTGGGCAGAAAAAAATATCTTATAAAACGGGGTGGAAAACAGATATCTCCGATTGTTGTTCAAGATTATATAAATAGTCTTCCAGGCGTTAAAGAATCAGCAGTAGTCGGTGTGCCTCACCAGCTGTATGGGGAAATGACATGGGCATTTATAGTGAAAAAGGAAGGCTGCGATTTGGAGATAAAGGATATAATGAAACACTGTCGAAGCGGGCTGGTTAATTATATGGTACCGGATCAGATGTCTTTTATTGAAGAAATTCCTAAAAATTCCGGTGTAGGAAAGGTTAATTACGAAAAGCTTAAAGAAATTGCAAATAATGAATTATTAAATATAACAGGAGGCAGCCATGAATAATAAAATTGAATGGTCTGATTTTGTACAAAAGGTATCGGAATATACTGGGATAGAAGTAAGTGAAATAAATGAAGGTACAAACATTTACAGTGACCTTGGTATGGATTCTTTGGGGCTATTCAGCCTTGGAATGTTTCTGATAAAAGAGTATGGTATAAAAATTCCCTTATCGTCAGTAGCAACTATAGAAGCTGTTGGAGATATATACAAATTAATGAACGAACAATAATTTTAGAAATTTACTGGCATGAGAAAATTTGGGAGGAATTGGATTTGGAAAAGATAAAACTCTTCTGCCTGCCTTATGCAGGTGGATCTGCAATGAGTTATATGAGCTGGAAAAGGTATCTGGATAAAAGAATTGAATTAAAACCTATAGAACTCTCAGGCAGGGGGAAACGCTTTGTTGAGCCTTTGTATGGAGATGCCAAAGATGCCGTAGATGATATATACAATAGAATTTCCGGAGAATTGGATGGAACCGCGTATGCGATATATGGCCACAGCATGGGTACTATACTTACATATGAATTAATCCGCGCTATAATCGGTAAAAATGGGCAAGAACCTTTACATGTATTTTTCTCAGGGCGTTATCCTCCGTTTGCTGAGGTAGAAGATGAAAACGTATATATGCTTCCTGACCGGGAATTTATGGCTAAAATCAGTAGTCTAGGAGGTACAAATCAAGAAGTATTGGAAAACAAAGAACTTCTTGACCTCTTTCTTCCGGTATTGAGAGCGGATTACAAGCTTGTTGAAACATATAAACACAATGGCAGTATTCTAAAACTAAACTGTGATATATCGGTATTAAGCGGGAAGTATGATGATTACGTTGAAGGAAAGAGTGTAGAACGATGGCAGGAGTGTACAAATAAGAACTGCAAGTTTTATGAGTTTGACGACGGACATTTCTTTATCAATAAGTGTAAGGAAGGTGTTATAGCTGTTATTAATAAAACATTGTTGGATTCTTGAATCTTTTGTGACTTAATTTAACTTTTCACGAAAAGAGGGGGAATAAGGAAAAAATGCCCCCTCTTTTAACAAAATATAAGCTTGAATGATGACAAGCTTGTAATATTTGTGTTATAATTGAAATGTTAGTCATTATTTTAACCAAATGGAGTGTGTTCAATTATGAAAAAATTAATCAGTGGTTTGGTTATTGGTGGTATACTAGGAAGCTGCATGTTTGTTTATGCTGCTGCAACAAGTTGGACAGCAACAAAGGCATCATTCAAAGTGATGGTACGTGGAGAAGAATTTATATCAGAGAATCCGGCAATAGTCGTAGAAGGAAGAACATATTTGCCTTTGAGGGCTATGGGTGATGCTTTGGGAGTAAATGTTGAGTGGAATGATCAATTAAGGCAGGCTGAAGTAGGAATGGCAACTAAAACACAAACTACTAATAGTGGTTCTGCGAAGACTAATACAGGAGATGCTGATAAAGGTAAGACTAGTTGGATAGCGACAAAGGCATCATTCAAAGTAATGGTTCGTGGAGAAGAGTTTATTTCCGAGAATCCACCTATTGTTGTTGAGGGAAGGACATATTTACCGTTAAGAGCACTTGGCGATGCTTTGGGGGTAAGGGTAGAGTGGAACGAATCATTAAGGCAGGCTCAAGTTGGAGACGTGACTCCATCAGCAACTATAGTTCCAGTAGTAACTCCATCAACAACTCCAGCTTCAGGAGCAACTCCAAAACGAACATCAGCAGTTTCAGCTGCAGATACTATTACTGTTGAAATGGCTACTGTGGAGGCTAAAGCAGGGGATGTTGTCGAAATTCCAATTACTTTTTCCAATATATCTAAAATAGGAATTGCAACTATTGATTTTACAGTTACATATAATGCTGCTAATTTGGAGTTTATTGAAGCACCAGCTGGAGATATCGTAAAGAATGCAGGCGTAAATTATGGAAGTAATAAGAGTGAAGATGGTAGTATAAAGTTCTTGTTTTTAGATTATACTATGACTGGTGCAGAATCAATAAATTCTAACGGTGTTTTCACAAAAATTAAATTTAAAGTTAAGGATACTGCCAAAGTGGGTGAAAATTCTATAGCAATATCTGGAGATTCAACATTTGGAGATACTCAGCTAGCAGCAATGAAAGTAGAATATAAAGCAGGAACAGTAAAAGTAGTAGAATAAAATCAAAAGATGCCTTAAGTACATAGCATTTTAATTAGAGTGAATTTGTTTTCAGTATTCAAGTAAGGCTGCATGGTAACTTACCATGCAGCCTTTAATAATTTGACCAAACTACCAGCTTAATAACTGTTTCAGTTTGCTTACTACAGCATCTCCTCTTGGACCGCTGATTTGCCGTATTTTATCAAGATCAGATTCAGTTAGTCTTCTTCTAAGTTCGGATATATTAATATTAATACTTTTATTTTTTAAAGTTTCTTTATCAATTTCAAGAATTTTATTTACAATCAGGTCTTTATCGACAGAATCCATTATTTCTGTAAGTTCATCAATATTTCCTTTCTTAAGAATGAAAATGAGTGTATTAAGTTTGGAGGGGAGGTCATTTTTGTTAAATTCACTGAAAACCTCTTCAACACTTCTTTTAAAAAGGTTATTAGACATTTTTTTTCTCCTTTCAGAATGTAGATATAGTTGTATGTATATTTTTAATAGAAGCTTTATAATTCACATAGTTGCAGGTGTTTTTGTCATTACACGACTGCTTGGTTTACATAATTTGCACACACTTAATAATATTCTGGTAGTTCGAAAATTGTTACTTCGAAAATAAAAAATTCGTATTTGTAGTTGGAAATGTTTAGTAAAGATGCCTGGAGTTGAGGAACTATATATTCTTGAAAACTTTTATTTATAATAAAATAGCATAAAAAAGTTGTTGAGATTTATAATTTGTGATAGGATAATTTGGGAAAAGCTCTATATGAATATGAAGTTACAGCTGTATTCATCACTCGGTCGGAAATTGTAAAAAATGATCTTAGTTTTATAATCTAAATAAAATATGAAGGTGAATCTATGAATAGTTTTTTAGATCTAGCTTCTGGAAGAAGGAGTATAAGAAAATATTCTGAACAAGGAATACCAGATGAGGATATAAGATATTTTATAAGTGCTGCAGTAAATGCTCCAAGCGGCTGTGATAGTCAATGCTGGAGGTTTGCGGCGGTTAGAAACAGGGCTGTGATTAGTAAAATTAAAGATGCAGTAATCAAAAAACTAGAAGACATATTGGAAGAAAAAAGAGATGATGTGACAGACTCTTATCTGACTTCAAAAAGGAAAATGGTAACTTTCTTTGAAAAGGCACCCTTAGTTATAGCAGTGTTTATGACAGAAGCACAATATTATGATCAGATTTTGATCTCTGCCCTCAAAGGACATGGGCTTAACAGCGAAGATATTATGAAACTCTTTGCAAACTATGATTTGCTCTCTATAGGTGCAGCAATACAAAACCTTTTACTTGCGGTGCACGAAAAGGGTTATGGAGCATGTTGGATGAATGAACCGGCTATTGCGGCAGAAGATATAAACAATATTCTGGGTGTTCCTTTAGAAAATAAATTTATAAGTCTTATACCAATTGGTGTACCCGCTTATACACCAAGGGAAAAAAAGCTCAAAAGCTTGGAAGAGGTTTTTACGATAATATAATTATATATAGCGAAGTTTTGGTTAGAGGTCATCAAAATTCTGTTAATGCAAGAAAAGATATATGGGGGTTAAGAAATGAAATTTATTATCAAGGGAGGAGATAGTATGAAGAGATTAAATTTTAGGAGAGTAACAGCTTTAATTTCAGCATCAGCGTTTTTGGTTATGAGCTACACAACAGAATCCTTTGCTCTTACTGAAACGGTTCAATCGTATTGTACAAAGAAAGTATCGCCGGTTGTTTCTGTGAACTTGGGGGGGGCACAGGATATAACTGTTGATGGGGTGAATTTCAAAAGTCAAAATGCCGTGAAGAACCTTTTAACATCTGTTGGAGGTCCATCGTCAGAAGTGATTCCAAGTTCAGCAGTAAAGGCATTGTCAAAAATTGAAGCTGAATCTTTGGTGGAAAACCATGGATTGGTGATTGAGAGTTGTCCTGATACAAATGGAACCGAAAATTTGGCCTATATTGATAATGGGGACTATGCAGCTTATGAAAATGTTTACTTTGCCAGAGGAACCAGAGGTTTTATGGCTAGAGTATCAAGCGACACTGAAGGTGGATATATTGAGTTCAGGCTTGACTCACCATCAGGTGAAGTTATAGGAAAGGTTAAAGTCGAGAGAACAGGTGGGTGGCAGGTTTACCAGGACGTTTTCTGCGAACTTGAAAAAAGTGTGGAAGGCTTACACCGTTTGTATTTGGGATGTGTTGGGGAAAGAACCGGAATGTATAATATCAATTGGTTCCGCTTCTTAAAGGGCCCTTTTGATCCAATTAAAGCAAAAAGCTATGATGAAGCAAGCAGTGATTATTATTTATACAAACAAGTGCATTTTGGAGAGTCTGATAGTTTGGACAAGTTTAAAGCGCACGTTTTAAAAGGCGCTAGTGGAACGATAGATGTTAGACTTGACAGTCCAGCAGGTGACACTATTGCTTCAATTACTACAGATGGTACTGATGCAATTTATGAGGACTCGGTTAGAGGTAGCGTGACTGGTATCCATGACTTGTACATAAGCGGATCATTGGTATCAAAAGTTGATTGGTTTGCATTTGATTCAGAGCAACAGAGTTTGGGAGCTGTTGACCAGGATTTGGGAACACTCCTTTCTTCCAATTTAAGAGGGTATAGTGTTAATTTGAACTTTTCACTGGATAAAAATAGCCTGTATGAGGTTTATCTATATACGGCAGAGTATCAAAAACAGAATAAGCAAGTATTTGATCTGGTTGCAAATGGAGCAACTATGGATACAATTGATATGGAAAAGTCAGACAAAGATTGGGCTAAGAGCGGTCCATATCTTGTAAAAGTTCTCACTGATGGCAAGCTATCTATTGAGTGTAAAGCAAAAAGCGGTATTGCCACGGTTGCTGGAATTGAGATAAATAAAGTTACATATTCAAAGGCTTTTAATGATGTAAAAATTAAGGATTGGTTTTATATACCTGTAATGGAACTTGCAAGTCAGGGAGTTATTTTCGGTAAGGGAACCGACCAATATAAGCCTGGTGACCACATTATCGGGGAACATGCGGCATATATGCTTTTTGGTGTTATGAAGAGGTCTATAGCTGAGAATGACAGCGACTTTATTCCTGAAAGATATAGAAAACTATCGGATATAGCACCTGATTATTGGGCTTATCACTATATGAGTGCCTATTACAATTATTTCTATAAAGAAAAGATGTTAAGGTATGATGTTAATACAAAAGCTGCATATAGTGCTAAACAGTATGAAGAGAGCAAGAAGGTGAGACGTGAAGAATTTGCAATGGCTATAATCGGCACAAGAAGGCTGGATTATAACGAAGATGGAAAAGTATTTGCCCTGGATCCGGAACTCGAATCATCAGCAAAATTAAATAACTACAAGAAAACTGATGCTTCCAAGGTTACTGATAGTTTCAGATATTTTATAGAGCTTGCTCTGGAAAATAACTTGATGAAAGGCGACCAATATGGAAACCTCAGTCCTAAGAACCCTGTTACAAGAGGAGAGGCAGCTGCCTTTATCTATAACGCATTAAAACTTGATAAAAATAACTTCATAAAACCTCAGGACGATGAAGTTTTGGCAGTACCGAGAATAACTGCTAAGAAAAGAAATGTCAATGTTGGTATACTGATTCTTCCGGCACCGGCAAGGGATACTATAAACAACATTGATGTTAATGATCCGAATCCTGACTTCTCCATAATGGAGCTTTTAGACAGGAATATAAACAAACCTATGGATTGGGTACTTGTAAACCCTCATCCTCCAGTATTTAATAAAAGTGAATTTAAAGATGTCATGCAGTACAGTTCATCAGAAATAAAGGGAATAGACAATAAGAGCTACAGTGATTTCTGCAACTATTTCAAGGATTTGAGAAGTGTTGCAAAAGCTCAGACTGATCTTGAAGCTGACATGACAGGTACCGGAGTTGTTGGCGATAAGGAAAATATGAAGAAGTCCAAGTTCTATAAATATTGGGAGGTATCTATAAATGATGATAGCCTTACTCCTGAAAAAATTGCAAAGGACTATGACGTTTTATTCCAGACTTCTCATGGTAGTATTACTTATCCAACAGATGTACAGGATAAGGTAAAAGCTTTTTTAAATGCAGGTGGCCAGCTATGGTGGGAAAATTGCCGCGGTTTAGAGATTAAGGCTGGAGACGGTTTTACCGATGAGGTGGGTTTTGTCTCGTTAAATCCAGGCAATAACTATAAGTATCCTCAAGTACCAGTGCTTGATGAGAATGGAGAAATGCATCCTCTGTTTGACAATATTTATACAATAGACCGTGAAAAAACAACTCGTGTTTATGCTCCGGGCCTTATCAATAAAAACAGTGAGATATCAATGCTGGGTGATGGTGAAGAGTGGTTAAATGATGATAATCGTTACCTTTCAGGCATATTGCCGACTGATACTGTTTTATTGAATATAGAAGATCCGCAAACAGGACTGAAGCGCCCGAATATTGTTACAAGAACTGTAAAAAACGAGAATGGACCTGAAGGAAGAATTGTAATCACAACAAGTGATATTGGGTGCGGAATTTCAAAGTTTGTGAACCGTGGTGGCGGTAAGGCAGTAGAAGATTATAAATTCTGTTACAACCTGATTGGATGGATGTCTAAGATAGGTGTCAGCTTTGACGAGACTACTGCTAATTCATGGGATGGAAGCAATGCGTATGCTGTTGAGGCTACTGTCACAAATTACGGAGCAAAAACTCAGACATATGAACTTAAGTCAGCTTGTGATGCAAAACTTTGGGACCTTACAAGCACAACGGATTTCTCAAAATATAAGGAACAGTATCCATGGATAAAGAGCATTGATGCAAAAGGGTATCCGAATAAAATAGTGTTGAAGCCGAACCAGACTGAAGTAATAACTTATAAGTTTAACATAAAGACTGCAGACATAAGATACTATGAGTTTACTTTAAAAGCTTCAGAGTATGGAGTATTAAATCCTCGTGATTCTGTTGAAACTACATACAGGTTAAATAACCTGAGAGTTCCAAAACCTGTTATGTCGAACGTCAGGAACCAGAATAACAATAGCACATTTGATATAGTGCTAAATGCACCTGAAGAAATCGATAATGACTTAAGACCGGAAACTTACGAATTGAACCTTAAATTTAAGAGAAATGGCAGTTACATTGATCCAGAGTCGGTATTTAACGGTGTTGTGCTTGATACATCAGTTAATACTCCAGGATTGGTGGTTGTTTCACAGAACTATGTTTCTGATGCAAAGGATGTATTATATTTAAAGATAAAAATGGATAATGTAGTCTTTACCGATGCAAATCAGAAAATCAAGCTGAGTGTTATGCTTAAGAACGCTAATACTCAGGGCGGTATGGAAGTGATAGGCAAGACGGAGGTATACGATCCGATTTCGCTTCAAAGACTTGCATTCTCAAATGAGTCGGTTCTTAGAAAGTAGAGTTTATAATACTAAAAAGGAGTGTCGCTAATGTAGAGCGACGCTCCTTTTTGAATGTTATTTTACTTCTCAAAAACAAATGCGTTCGGTAAGAAATCATTAAGACTGAATACTTTATATTTACCATTGTTATTGCTGCAAAGTATCACAAGGTCTTTATCGGCAAATTCCAATATAACCTGTCTGCATATACCGCAAGGAAAAGTATAGTCTTCGGAATCGCTTGCAATTGCAATAGCTTTTATGCTTTTTTCGCCTTCAGAAATGGCTTTGCAGATGGCGGTTCGCTCGGCGCAGATAGTTGCTCCGTAGGAGGAGTTCTCGATATTTACACCAGTGTACACTTTGCCCGAATTACCTATTAGTGCGGCTCCGACATGAAAGTTGGAATATGGAGCGTATGCATTTTTTTTGATATCGTTTGCTAGCTTAACCAAATTTTCATAATCCATAGTAATTAATCCTCCTGAAAAAGTGTATACTTACTTAGTGCTTTTCCTTAACCTTAATTTAACAAAGGATAGCTTTTATTATACCACATTCCAAAAAAATCAATATGCTTATTTATCCAAAGAGATAAAATATAGTGTAAATTCGAAGGTCCGTGTTATTGGTTGATTATTAATTTCGGCTTATGGTATAATTAACTTTGATAGTACAATTAGGTTTTAAGGAGCTAAAAGAATGAAAAGTACACTTAGAGTATTTATATCGATGTGTTTTGTTTTTATTTCAATTTCTACTCTATCTTTTGTATCGTTTGCAGTTTCATCCAGGGATTATTTTCAGGAAGGAAATTTTCTTTTGAATTCTGGAAAATATGATGAAGCAATAAAAAACTATGATAGAGCTATTAAGATTGATGATGATGTTCCGGAATTTTACTACAATAAGGCGGTATGTCTTTCTAATTTGGGAAAATATAATGAAGCAATAGAGCTATATGATCGTGTAATTGATTTGGATTCTGATTTTAAAGAGGCATATTTCAATAAAGGGGCATGTTTAGTGGAAGCTCATAAACTTGCTGATGCCCTTGATACTGTCAGCAAATATATAGAGCGATATCGAAAAGATTCAGAAGCTTATATTCTAAAGGGTTATATTTTGTTAAATTTGAAACGTTATGATGAAGTGGTTGATATATCTGATAAGCTGATTGTCATGAAGATTAGAGATAAGAAGATCCTTTCTTTGGCATACTCAAATAAGGGGAATGCGTTTGCTTACCTTGGCAGAATTGCAGAAGCCTTTACTGCAAGCAATAAAGCGCTAGAACTCGATGGTACCAATACAGATGCATATATAGCTATGAGTTTTGCGTATAATTACGATAAGAATTATGCAGAAGCGGTTAAAATGTGCGATAAAATCATTGAGATCAACCTTAACTCTGTTCAAGCATATATAAATAAAGCTTATTTTCTATTAAATGATGAAAAATATGAAGAATCAATTGAGTGTTGTAATAAAGCAGAGCAATTAGATGTTCCTAAAAATCCTAATAACCAGTCCGGTATTTTTACAAATAAATCAGGTGCGCTATGTGCTCTTAAAAAATATGAAGAGGCTATTTTAACAGCAGAAAAAGCAATTGAGTTTAATCCTCAAGCCGCTAATGCGTATTTAAATAAAGGCAATGCGTTAGGTCAATTAGGTAAGTATGAGGAGTCCATAACAGCATGCGATAAAGCTATTCAAATTGATTCTCAGGCTGGTGCTGCTTTTATTCCAAAATCCTACTCATTGGGCAAGCTTGAAAGGTATGATGAAGCAATAGAGGCATGCAAAAAGGCAATAGAGATTTGCCCTAAAGACGATAAGCTTTGTGCGCAGGCATATTCAAACATGGGTTTGGCACTAAATGGAAAAAGGAAGTATGAAGAGGCGCTTAAGAATCTTGAAAAGGCATTTGAGTTTGATCCAAAAGATCCAGATACTTTGTCTGCCATATATACAAATAAGGCATGTGCATTGATTGGATTGAAAAAATTTACTGAGTCGCTCGAATACAGTGAAAAAGCAATTGAAATTGATCCTGCGCATTATGAGTCATACATTAATAAAAGCGGTGCTCTCTTAGGTCTTTTAAAGTATAATGAGGCTATTGAGTGCTGCAATAAAGCTATTGAATTAAAAGTTGCGGATTTCAGGATATATTCTAATAAAGGTCTGGCACTGGAAAATACAGGTAGACTCGATGAGGCATTACTGGCTTTTGATAAGAGTTTGGAGTTAAAGCCTAACGACAAAACAGAAACAGAAAATAGATCGAGGGTTTCAATGAAAATTAATACCAGAAGAGTTGGAATCATCTTTGCTATATTCGTGCTTTTAGCGCTAATTGCAGTAATTACAACGATAGTCATTACAAAAAAGAAGAAAAAGCCAAGACGGCTTGAAGACATCTATAAAGGTATAGACTTTTAAACATATAAACTTTTTATAGAATAGATTTAATGAAAGCAGATTTCACCCAAATTAAACAGAGGGGGGAATAGATTGGGGGCAAGTAGAAAGGGTGATTTAGCTTTTGTAATATAAACAAAATTTCTTTGTTTTAGAAAGGGGAAGAGTATGGGTACTGTAAATAAAAATATCAAGAAAGTTGTTACTCTGTTTTCTTGTATTGCAATGTTAACAACATCTATTATTACTACATCTGTTGGAAGTGTTTCGGCAGCAGGATATGACTACTCGACGGGGCTTAAGAATGCAATCGGTTTCTACGACGCCAATAAATGTGGTAAAGATGTTGCAACAAACAATGTTTTTTCCTGGAGGAGTGCATGCCATACATCGGATGGAAGCGATGTGGGTGCAGATTTGACCGGTGGTTACCATGATGCTGGAGATCATGTAAAATTCGGTTTACCTCAGGCATATTCAGCTTCAGTGCTTGGATGGTCTTTATACGAGTTTGAGGATGTATTCGACGCATCAGGCAACAAAACCAAAATGCTTCAGCAGTTGAAGTATTTTACCGATTACTTTTTAAAGAGTCACACTGATGCAAATACATTTTACTATCAGGTAGGAGATGGAGAACTTGACCATCAGTATTGGGGATCCCCGGAACTTCAGACGGGTTCCAGACCTGCTAAGTGTGTAGCAAACTCAAGCAAAGCTGCAAGTGATATATTAGGAGAAACTGCAGCTGCTCTTGCACTTATGTATCTCAATTACAAAGATGTAGACTCTACATATGCAAATGAGTGTCTTAAAGTGGCAAAAGAACTCTATTCAATGGGCACATCAAATAAAGGAGCTGGAGACGGACAGTATTTCTACAGGTCAATCAGTATTTATGATGATTTGGCATGGGGAGCCGTCTGGTTGAATATCGCAACAGGTCAAAGCTCTTATCTCGATGATGCAAAGACATTTATCAAAAATAGGAATGAAAATGGAGATAACCCTCTTGCGCATAAATGGACCATGTGTTGGGATGATATGTACATTCCTGTGTTTGTTAAGCTTTCAGAGCTTACAGGGGATTCAACATATAAGGGTGCAGTAGAATTCAATTTGAATTACTGGATGAATACTCTGGCAACAACTCCAGGCGGGCTGAAATTCCTTCATTATTGGGGATGTTTGAGGTATGCTGCAGCTGCTTCAATGGTTGCAACTATCTATTATAAGCAGAACCCTGATCAGAAATATCTTGATCTTGCAAAATCTCAGATTGATTACATTTTAGGAGATAACCCTGCAAATATGTCCTACGTAGTAGGAATGGGAAGCAAATGGTCACAACACCCTCATCATAGGGCAGCTCAAGGTGGACAGGGTTATGCCAATAATGCGAATACAACACCTGCAAAGTATGTTTTACTTGGAGCTTTGATAGGTGGTCCTGATGATAGTGACAATTTCCTTGATAGTGTAGTTGAATATCAGTACACTGAGGTCGCTCTTGACTATAATGCAGGATTTGTAGGAGCTTTGGCAGGTGTAGCCAAGCATTATGGAAATCTTTCAATTCCTACAGCAACAAAAACACCTACTATTGATCCTACACCAACACCTACAGCATCTTCATACGTAGTTGGTGATGTGAATTCTGATGGCAGTTTTAATTCTATAGATTTTGGACTCATGAGAATGGATTTGCTTTGCATTAGTGGTTTACCAGATGCAGGGTTTAATCGTGAAGCTGGAGATGTTAATGGTGATAATAAAGTAAACTCCATTGACTTTGGACTTATGAGACAAAGGCTTCTTGCAATAATTCCAAAGTTTCCTGTGGAATAATTAGAGCAATAACTAAGTTTAACAGCCATGAAGGGATATGTATTCCTTTATGGCTGTTTTTTGTATGTAAAGTTTTAAAGAGAGCTTTCTATACAAAACAACGTTAGTAACCATTTACTTCCGTATAAAGTTTTGAACTATCTCTGTCAGTAAGCCATGGAGATAAACATTATATACATATTATTTACCAAAAAGGAAATAATAGGAGCGAGGTGATAATGTGTTAAGAAAAATATTCCGGAAAAAATCTGCAAAAAATAATGAGGTCATTTATTCCGAAATACCCCACAACAAAGACATGGAATTGATCGGTGCTAATATAAAGTCAATCTTAAAAAAGAACTCTGATGCAATATTCAGGGATGTTTTTATTTGCGGCGATAATAAGCGTCCTGTAACACTGGTATTTATTGATGGTCTGGTTGATAGTAAAGGTATAGCCGATGATATTCTCAGGCCTTTGATAGAAAACAGTAAATTGTGTGAAGCAAAAAACAACAAGGATACAATAGACCTGATTAAACACGGTGCTGTATATTTCCCTGATATGAAGGTCAGGGACAACATCAATGACACTTTGAATGACATGTTAAATGCCGGCTGCGCTTTAATTTTCGATAGTGAGAAAACTGCATTGACATTTGCTGTTAAAGGCTTTGAGAAGAGAGGTATTACTGAACCTACTAGTGAGAATATAGTTAAGGGTGCAAAGGATGCTTTTGTAGAAGCATTAAGAATTAATACCGCAACTGTAAGAAGGAAAATAAAAACTCAGAAATTGGTTGTAGAACAAACAAAAGTTGGAAGGCAGACAGAAACTCAAATAGGTATTATATATATAGATGGAATAGCAAACAGTCATCTTGTTGATGAGGTAAAACGCAGGATTGACAATATTGAAATAGATGGAGTTATTGAAGCAGGATTTGTAGAGGAATATATCATTGATAACAAATATACTGCCTTTCCCTTAGTTGGTGCTACAGAAAGACCGGACAGATTCTGTACTGCTATATTGGAGGGAAGGGTCGGCATCATTATTGACGGATTACCAACTGCATATATTGCTCCGGTAACAGTACAACAGTTATTAAGGACTATGGATGATTACTCCCAGAACTATTTTGTTGTTTCAGCTTTAAGACTTTTGAGATATTTAACCATGCTTCTTACTGTTTTCTTACCCGGCTTCTATATCGCTGTTACAACCTTCCATCAGGAAATGATACCTTCTGAGTTAGCCCAAACTATAGCATCGTCTAAAGAGGGCGTTCCGTACCCTTCTTTTATTGAGGTATTTCTGATGCTCATAGCTTTTGAAATTTTACTGGAAGCAGGACTAAGACTTCCCAAAACTATTGGTCAGGCTGTTTCAATAGTGGGCGCATTGGTGGTTGGAGAAGCAGCGGTTAATGCCAAGCTCATTTCACCGGCAGTTGTAGTTGTAATAGCAATTACGGCAATTTCCAGTTTTACAATGCCAAATCAGGACTTTTCCAATGCGCTCAGGTTGTGGAGATTTGTTATGGCTATCACAAGCAGTATGATGGGCATTTTCGGAATAAGCATAGGGGCGGTATTTTTAATATACCATCTCGCATCTATAGAGACATTTGGAGTACCTTATCTCTCGCCTTATGTGGCAAGTGAAGGCAGGGATCTTGGAGACAGTATAATAAGAATCCCCTTAAGATTATTGAAAAAGAGGCCATACATCTTAAGAATACCTAATGAAAGGCGTCAAAAGTAGGGTGAATATTTTATGGACAAAAAAAAGATTAGTTTGTTAATAATTTTAATATGCGTTTTTCCCATGATGTTTACATCATGTATACAGCAAACTGAGATAGACAAATTAATATTTGTAAGGGCTGTTGCATTGGATAAGCCAGATACTGAAAGCGGGGTAAAAATTACAGTTGAATCTGAAAGCAGTTTACCAACTACAGGAAAGGGAGAAACTCAGAAAAAAGCCTTGAAATTACATGCCGAGGGTAAAACTATATTTGATGCGGACAGGAACTTTTCACTCTATGCAGAGAGAGATATTTTCTGGGGACATGCTAAATATATTTTACTTGGTGAAAAGGCAGCTAAGGAGGATGTTTTAAAGTATCTTGATTTTTTTATAAGAAATCATGAAAACAGGTTAAACACAACTGTTGCTGTTGCCCGTAATCAAAGTGCGAGCAATTTATTGGAATTAACTGGCACAGGTGTTACTCATAAAAAAATAGCCAGTTTATTCGACAATGCCGGAAAACTTTCTGTATCAAGAGAAATTCTGCTTTCGGAATTCATTGAGAGATTAAACAGCAAGTATTCTTCAGCATATCTTCCATGTATCAGCCTTATAAAAAATACAGAAGAAATTGGAAGTCATGAAAGTGAAGATCATTTGTCTCTTGATGGATTTGCTATTTTCAAGGGAAAAAAACTTTTGGATTTTATAACAGATAAAGAAGCCAGAGGACTGAATTGGATAAATGGCGATGTAAAAAGCACCATAATTGTTGTAAAGGACAAGAAAGAAAATAATATTTCCCTTGAAGTTATTGGACAGGATGTAAATATCAAAACAAGCATAAAAGACGATATTCCATCTATTAAAGTCAAGGTTTCAGTAGAAAGCAATATTGGAGAACTTGAAGGACAGGTCGACGTTTTTGATAAACAGTCCTTAATGCAGCTGGAAAAGCAGCAGAACGATATCATTAAAGATGAGCTGGAGAGTGTTATAACTTTTGCAAAAGAAAACAACGTAGATATCTTCGGATTCGGGGATAAAATATTTCACCAGCACCCTGTCAAATGGGAGCGTATAAAGGATAACTGGAATGAAATATTTCCGGAACTCAAAATAGAAGTTGAGGTAGAATCAAAAATAAGCAGGGTGTACAACATTCAACAGCCTATACGGTATTGGGAGGAAAAAACAAAGTGATATTTTACGTTGTATTAATTGCTGCAATAAGTATATATGAAATAAGAATAATGATTAAGAGCAAATTAAAAAAAGAGATGGTGTTGTTTATAACTTTTGACATAATAGCCTTGAGCCTGGCGTGGATTTACAGCAAAAATCCCTATGGAATCAGTATTTCAGACAGCGTTTTAAGTATACTTGGAATAAAGCACTAAAGAGGGAGAGAGTTTATGCTTGCTTCAAAGGATAAAATATCAATCAGACAGGCAATGGTTATTTTTCTTGCCATAGCTTATTCACCTACCTTGAGATTTAGCCTTGTTGCCGGTGCAAAAGAGGCAAAACAGGCAGCATGGCTGGCTCCAATAATAACTCTATTTTTTGTTATTCCTGTAATATTTATCTTACACAGAATTTATAAAAAATATAAAGAGGCGTCTTTTATGGAGGTGATTGAAGATGTTTTCGGTACAGTAGCAGGAAAAACTATTACAGCTCTTTATATTATATTTCAGACATTTCAATTGGGTATAGTTATATATAATTATGCTGATAAGTTTGTTTCTACTGCATATACACAATCTAACCAATTGGTATTTGTCGCGGTAATGTTATTTGTTGTAGCTTTTATCAGCAGAAAAAGCGGGATTTCCGTTCTGGCAAGAATGTGTGAAATATTAACACCGATTACTGCATTTGTTTTTTTGTTTTTAGCTATCCTGAGCTTAAAAGATGTAAAAATAAGCAATATTACCCCTATAAGCTATTTGGATATTTTCCCGGCGTTTAAAGCAAATCTTATAATAATGAGCAATTGGTCGCTATTAATTTATATGTTTTTGTTTAGTAATTATATTAACAATAAGGAAAAAATTAAAAAGGTATGCAGCGTAACAATTTTGTTATCAACATTTTTAACTGTGCTTCTATTAGTTACAGGCATTGGAATACTTGGAGCATCTACAATTGAATTATCACCTGTGCCTTATATAACGATGGTAAAGCAGATATCCGCCTTTGGGTTTTTAGAGAGACTAGAAGCTGTTGTGTTAAGTTTGTGGCTCTTTTCCGACTTTATAGGGATATCAATATTGATATTTATAGTATTAAATTTACTTAAGTCATTATTCAAGCTTTCGGATACAAAACCTCTTATCGGCATATACTCAGTAATTTTATTCTTTATGGTAATGATGTTTGGGAGGAATACATTTGAAGTGCAAGCCTTAGGGTTTAGTATGATTGTGCCGTTGAGTATTTTTTTCGGGTTTATAATGCCTGTTTTGGTCTTGGTGGTGGGAATGATCAGAAAGAAGGTATAAGGCTGTTCGCCGTCGCTAAAATACATTAGGGAAGGATGTTGGTATGCTGGCTTCAAAGGAGAAAATATCAATCAGACAGGCAATGATTATTCTATTATGCGTAACTTATTCGCCTACTATGAGGTTTGTTGCTTTTTCTGGTGTAGAAATTGCTAAGCAGGCAGCCTGGATCTCTCCAATAATATCTTTTGTTATTGTTATTCCTATAGTACTTATGCTGCACAGCATTTACAAAAAACATGAAAACCAGTCATTTACAGAGGTAATGGAAGATATTCTGGGCTCGGCAGCAGGAAAAATTGTCACAGTCTTTTATGCTGTATTTCTGACTTTTCTGTTTAGTACAACTTCATATATTAATGCAGATAAACTTGTGGCTACTGTATATCCTAATCAGAATATAATGATATTTATTGCTATAGTTCTTTTTACTGCAGCTTTTATTACTAGAAAGGGCGGCATTGTGGTTATAGCTAGAATAAGTGAAATTATATTCATGCTTTTGGTTTCGATTTTTTTATTTATATTAGTTCTGGCATTAAAAGACATAAATATAAGCAGGCTTACACCCATAAGTTATTTGGATATTTACCCTGCATTTAAAGCAAATATTGAAATACTTGGAGTATGGTCATATTTACCTTTAATATTTCTATTTAGTAATTATATCAATAACAAGGAAAAGATCAAAAAGGCCTGTACCCTAACACTTCTGTCGTTGACTTTATTAACCATATTAATGTTTGTTGTAGCCATAGGATTACTTGGAGCATCTATACTTGAATTATCACCTGTGCCCTATGTTACGGCAGTAAAGCAGATATCTGTCTTTCAGGTTTTGGAGAGACTAGAGGCGGCGGAAATAGGCTTGTGGATATTGGCTGATTTTATATTGTCAGCAATTTTATTATTTACAGCACTTAATGTATTTAAGTCATTATTCAAGCTCTCGGATATAAGACCACTTGCCGGTATTTATTCGGTTATTATATTCTTATTGGCATTAATGACGGGTAGGAATGTATTTGAGGTGCAGTTTTTGGGATACAATATTATTTCCCTGATAAGCACTCTTTTCGGATTTATAATACCTGGTATAGTTTTTTCGGTGGGTAAGGTGAGGCGGAAGATATAGTAAGGCATACATAAATATTATAGTTTGCTGCGGTAATACTATTTTCTGCTGTTTGCACAGCGCGGTAGCCATTTTTATGATTAAATGCTTTATAATGAATCAGGAAATTCCAAATACAGCTTATATATATTATTGTTTGTTCCGATATATTTGTATAATTAATATGTATCGATAAAATGTAGAATATGTGGAAGGTCGTGACATATGCTATCAAAGGTTAAGAGCTTTGGTCTCATGGGGATTGACGGATATGTTGTTATTGTCGAAACAGATATATCGAACGGTATCCCGTCTTTTGACATGGTTGGGCTTGGAGATACAGCAGTAAAGGAGTCCAAAGAACGTGTCCGTGCTGCTATAAAAAATGCAGGTCTTGAATTTCCAATCAGAAGAATTACAGTCAATCTTGCTCCCGCAGATAAAAAAAAGGAAGGATCAGCTTTTGACCTGCCAATTGCAATTGGAATATTGGTTGCTACTGAGCAAATCAGTAATAGAAATATCGAAAGTTATGCTTTTATGGGGGAGCTCTCACTAGATGGAGAAATTAAAGCGGTTAAGGGTGTGCTTCCTATGGTAATTAGCGCAAAACAAAGCGGAATAGAAAATATTATTCTTCCTCTTGAAAATGCAGATGAAGCAGCGGTTGTGAATGGAATCAATGTGCTGCCGGCAAAAAACATTGTTGATGTAGTAAATCACCTAAATAGTGTTCGCAGAATAGATATACATAATATTGATATTAATGCACTGTTTGAAACATATATAGATTATGATGTAGATTTTGCAGATGTGAAAGGGCAGGAAAATGCCAAAAGAGCTCTTGAGGTTGCAGCCTCAGGGGGGCATAACTGTTTAATGCTTGGAAGCCCTGGCTGCGGTAAAACGATGATTGCAAAGAGATTGCCAACTATTCTTCCTTCCATGACTTTCGATGAAGCCCTAGAAGTAACCAAGATACACAGTATTGCCGGAACTTTGGCGGAGAAAACTTCTCTTGTTACTCAAAGACCATTCAGGGCACCGCATCACACTATATCAAATGTCAGCCTCATCGGTGGGGGAAAGTATCCTAAACCCGGTGAAATAAGCCTTGCACATTTTGGTGTATTATTTTTAGATGAACTTCCTGAATTTGATAAAGATGCACTGGAGGTATTAAGGCAGCCTCTAGAGGATGGTGCCGTCACAATTTCGAGGATTAATGCCACTTTTACATACCCTGCGAGGACGACTTTGATATGTGCTGCAAACCCTTGCAAGTGTGGGAATTATCTTGACGAATCAAAGGAGTGCACATGTACCACAAAACAGATACAGCAGTACCTTGGTAAATTATCGGGCCCCTTACTCGATCGAATAGACATCCATATAGAAGTGGCTTCAGTTAAGTATAAAGATCTTGAAAGTCAGGAGCAGGGTGAAAAATCAAGCGTTATAAGGGAAAGGGTAAACAGAACAAGAAGGATCCAGCAGAAAAGATATGAGGGATTGAATATTTATTCTAATGCAGAACTGACACCTATGTTAATAAAGAAGTACTGTAAATTAGATGATAAGTGTAAGGAAATATTAAAGAGCGCATTTGACAGGCTTGGTTTAAGTGCTCGTGCGCATAATAGAATTCTTAAGGTGGCAAGGACTATTGCTGATATGGATGAGAGTGAACAAATCCGTCAGGAACACTTGCTAGAGGCGATTCAGTATAGAAGTCTTGATAGAAAAATGTAAGGAATCAATTATGCTACCAGCTTTTCACCAAAAAGACTATAATTTTATCCTGATTCTAAAATCAATGAAAAAAAATAATTCTCATCGTTGTTATAATTTATATAATTTGTTATATTTATATTTGCGCTGTAAAGATTTCTGAAATAATGGACGATATGTTATCGAGAAATATACTTTTATTGACAAGGGGTTTTTTAAATGCACGATAATATGGAATATTGGGTTTGGCTTGGTTCCATACCTGGAATCGGTGCAGTAAAAAGTAAAAAGCTGCTTGATTTTTTCGAAGATCCTTATAATGTCTTTACAGCCAAGGAGCTAGATTTTGCTTCTTTTTCATTTTTGAGCCGGACAGATGTTGAAAATTTGGTGAATAAAGGCAATAAAGAGAAAGTAAAGAAGCATATTGAAAATATTAATGCAAATGATATAAAAATAGTAACAATTAAAGATGAAAATTACCCGGAATATTTGAAGAACATTTATGATCCGCCTATTACACTGTACATGAAGGGAAATATGACAAAACAAGAAAAGTATCTTGCAGTGGTTGGATCAAGAAAAGCTACCTCATATGGGTTAAATATGGCTGAAGTTGTGTCTCGAGAGCTTTCAAGGTGCGGTATAACTGTTGTAAGTGGCATGGCAAGAGGAATCGACACGTTTGCACACAAAGGGGCTTTGAGTGTTGGGGGAAAAACTGTAGCTGTTCTAGGTTGTGGACTTGACATAGTGTATCCTTATGAGAATAAAAAGCTTATGGAAAATATAATTGAAAATGGGGCTTGTTTGTCAGAGTTTTTACCCGGAACTCAGCCTGTTGCGGGTAATTTTCCTGCAAGAAACAGAATTATCAGCGGTATATCTATGGGCGTGATAGTAATTGAAGCAGGGGAACGCAGCGGGTCGCTTATTACAGCAAATTTTGCATTAGAACAGGGACGCGAAGTGTTCGCATTGCCTGGTAATGTAAACAGCCTTAATAGTACCGGAACTAATAAACTGATTAAAGAAGGAGCCAAAATGGTTACTTCCTTAGAAGATATATTAGAAGAAATTGGTGCATATTTTAATGATAATAACAAGGATTCCTTTACAAAAAAGCTTAAAGATGATAAATTGCTAAAGGGACTTGATAAAGATGAAGTGAAAATTGTGGAATGTTTGAAATTAGAGCCAACGCATATTGATATTATAGCCAATAAAACTGGTTTAAATATTAAAGTAATAAATTCAGTAATTGTAATGCTGGAGTTAAAAGGGCTTGTCGAACAGCTTCCAGGAAAGGTGTATAAGTTAAAGTTGTAAGGAATGGCGAATATTTCCTTATCGTTTTTGCATGACTGTATGGCATAAAATAAGCCTTAAGCAAAAACAATAGATGAAGTTATATTTAATTCAAAATTTAATTGGCCTTAATGCCTAAGATATTTTTATTGTAATATGCCAATACATAATATTATAATATAGTAATTGAGTATATAAGTTTTAATTTAAAAATTAGATTTGAGCAGTTTATATAAAGATAAACCTTATTCGGAAGTATTTGGAGATGTAAAGAATAAGAATTTTGCAAAGAATGTAGACAAACATGACTGGAGGAAAAAGATGGCTGATAAGTTAGTTATTGTTGAGTCACCTGCAAAAGCGCACACAATTGGAAAGTTTTTGGGCAAGGATTATAAAATAGTAGCTTCTGTAGGGCATGTGAGGGATTTGCCAAAAAGTCAGATTGGTATAGACATTGAGAATGATTTTGAACCTAAGTATATCACTATCAGAGGAAAGGGAGACGTTATTTCCAAGTTGAAGAAGGAAGCCAAAAGTGCAAAAAAGATCTATCTGGCGACCGACCCTGATAGAGAAGGTGAAGCTATTTCATGGCATTTGGCCCATTTATTGAATATAGATAATTCTGAGAAGTGCAGAGTTACATTTAATGAAATTACCAAGAATGCTGTTAAAAATGCTATCAAGGAGCCTCGGGAAATTGACCTCGATCTTGTTGATGCCCAGCAGGCCAGAAGAATTTTGGATAGGATAGTTGGTTATAAGATAAGCCCTATATTATGGAAGAAGGTCAAGAAGGGACTTAGTGCAGGTAGAGTTCAATCAGTCGCTACAAGATTAATTTGTGATAGGGAAGAAGAGGTAGAGAACTTTATACCTGAAGAGTATTGGACTATTGATGCCAAACTCGAAAAGAAGGGTGGAAAAGGTTCTTTTGATGCCAAATTTTACGGAACTGGCGGCAAAAAGGTAGAATTAAAAAATGAAGATGATGTAAAAAAGATACTTGATAATATAAAAGATAAGCCATTTATTGTACAAAAAATTAAAAAGGGTGAAAAAAAGAAGTCTCCTGCACCACCTTTTATTACCAGCACTATGCAGCAGGAGGCTGCAAGAAAACTGGGTTTTACAACCAAGAAAACTATGATTGTAGCACAGCAGCTCTATGAAGGTGTTGAAATAAAAGGAGTTGGAGCAATCGGTCTTGTCACTTATATCCGTACCGATTCTACAAGAATTTCTGCTGAAGCACAGCAGGATGCTTTAAATTTTATAAAGGAAAAGTACGGTCAAAAGTATGTTCCGGAAGAAAAACGTGTATTTAAAAATAAATCTGCTTCGCAGGACGCGCATGAGTGTATAAGACCTTCACAGGTTACAATGGAACCGGATTCAATTAAGGATTCGCTTACAAAGGAGCAATATAAACTCTATAAGCTTATCTGGTCCAGATTTGTTTCAAGCCAGATGTCTTCAGCGGAGTATGATACAATAAATACCGATATAACAGTAGGTGACTATACTTTTAGAGCGAATGGGCAAATTTTAAAATTCCAGGGTTTCATAGTTTTATACTTAGAAGGCAAGGATGAGGAAGGCGAAGAAGGAGAAAACAATGTACCTGACCTTGTTGAAGGTGAAGAGGTAAAGCAGAAAAAAATAGATCCCAAGCAGCATTTTACTCAGCCGCCTCCAAGATATACCGAAGCTAGTTTGGTAAAGACTCTTGAAGAAAAGGGTATAGGCAGGCCGAGTACTTATGCTCCTACAATTACAACTATACTTGCAAGGGGCTATGTTGTTAAGGATGCCAAGACTTTGCTGCCTACAGAATTGGGTAAGATAGTTAACGACATCATGAAAAATTATTTTCAGGATATAGTTGATATAGAATTTACAGCCCAGTTAGAAAAGAAACTCGATGATGTTGAAGAAGGTTTCAAAAAATGGGTAGATGTAATGAAGGGGTTCTATCCGCAGTTTGCTGTTGTTTTGCAGGAAGCAGAAGCACAAATCGGAAATGTTGAAGTTCCGGATGAAGTTACAGATGAAATATGTGAGAAATGCGGAAGAAATATGGTCATAAAGATGAGTAGGTATGGAAAGTTTCTGGCATGTCCGGGATTTCCGGAATGCAGAAATGCAAGGCCTATTCTTGAGGAGACTGGAGTTAATTGTCCCAAATGTGGTGGAAAGGTATATATCAAGAAGTCTAAAAAGGGTAAAAAGTATTTGGGTTGCGAGAATAATCCTACCTGCAGTTTTATGAGTTGGGATATGCATTCTAAAGAGATGTGCCCACAATGCGGAAACTTTTTGCTTAAGAAGTTCTCAGCTAAGAAAGCCCATTATAAATGCAGTAATGAGACTTGTGATTTTACAAAAGTTGAAGAGAGTAAGAAAGACGAAGAACAGGAATAATGTGATTTTAGGGAAAGGTATAGAAAATGTCTGATTATATAAATGTAATAGGTGCTGGGCTGGCAGGATGTGAAGCTGCCTGGCAGATAGCAAAAAGAGGGATAAAGGTAAGGCTTTATGAGATGAAGCCCCAATCCTATTCGCCGGCTCACCATCTTGAAACTTATGCTGAGCTTGTATGCAGCAACTCCTTGAGGTCTGACCAGCTTGAAAATGCTGTTGGGCTTTTGAAAGAAGAGATGAGACTCCTTGATTCAATAATTATGACGTGTGCCGATGCAACAAGAGTTCCTGCAGGTGGAGCATTAGCTGTTGACAGGAGTAAATTTTCACAGATGGTTACTGACTTGATGCGTGAAAATGAGAACATTGAAATTATCAATGAAGAGGTAAAAGATATTCCTACAAATGGAGTTACAGTTGTAGCATCAGGGCCGTTGACTTCAGAGGATTTGTCAAAGAGCTTAATGAGTTTGATCGGAGAGGAATACCTTCACTTTTTTGATGCAGCAGCTCCAATTGTTTCTTTTGAGTCTATTAATATGGACAAGGCTTATAAGGCTGCCAGATATAACAGGGGTACAGAGGACTATATTAACTGCCCAATGAATAGGGAAGAGTATGATAAGTTCTGGAATGAGCTTATTAATGCAGAGCTTGCAGAAGTTAAGGATTTTGAAAAAGAAGTGGTGTTTGAGGGTTGTATGCCTGTTGAAACTATGGCAAAAAGAGGTGTAGATACTCTTAGGTTTGGTCCGCTAAAACCTGTAGGTCTTGTTGATCCAAAGACCGGAAATGAAGCGTATGCTGTAGTACAATTGAGACAGGATAATACAGAGGGAACACTCTTTAACATCGTAGGATTTCAAACCCGCTTAAAATGGCCGGAACAAAAGAGGGTTTTTGGTCTGATTCCAGGACTAGAAAATGCCGAATTTGTTAGATATGGAGTAATGCACAGAAATACTTTCATAAACTCACCAAAAGTTCTTGAAGCTTCTTACAGAATGAGAAAATATCAAAACCTATACTTCGCAGGCCAAATGACCGGAGTTGAGGGATATGTAGAATCTGCATCTTCAGGATTGGTTGCAGGAATTAATGCTGCTATGAATTTTCTTGGAAAGGAAGATGTTTTATTTCCTAGAAGTACTGCAATTGGTGCATTGAGTAATTATATTTCTGACCAGAATGTAAAAGATTTTCAGCCAATGAATGTCAACTTTGGTTTGATGGAGGGCCTTAATGTTAGAATTCGTGATAAAAGGAAGAAAAACTTCGAGATAGCTACAAGGGCTCTAAACATAATCAAAGATATCAAAGATCAACCAAATTTCGGTATTCACCTGTTTTAGTGTCAAATGAGGTAATTGTTTGACCTGAGCAATTAAAATCAGCTGCCGAAAGCTTGAAAATTTTGAAGTAAAAATGCCATGGATGGCATTTTTAGCGTCTCAGGGACAGGATTTCCCATAGACGCGGCAAAAAATCAGCAAGCCTAGGCTTGCTGATTTTTTGCGAAGGTCACACAATTTTTTTTTTATATTAATAGTTGTTTTTTAAAAAAAGTTATGTTAATATCTACTTAAGTAATGTGCCATTATATGTATATACCATGAGATTATTCATTTTGATTAACTTTTCTTTTATATATACTTTTAAAGGTTTACCGCTTTAAATGCTTTTAGAAGTTGTTTCTTATGTAATTATTTTCAAAACATTAGTTGTTTTGGTATCAGATGAACCTGTAATATGTTTTAAAGTGTTGATATTACCACATTTTATCAAAAAAATAGTGAAGGAAAATACCGTGTTATGTCGAAATATACTTTGGGTATATTTATTTGTATACACATTTTAACGGTGACAGGGAAGAGTTGTAAAATAGGAGGCGTTTTAATGCTGGATAGGATTTTATTTGGATCAAAAGTTCTGGAAAAATCCCTGGATGCGACTGCAACACGCAACGAAGTAATTGCACAAAACATTGCTAATGTAGATACTCCCGGCTATAAAAGAAAGACTGTAAGTTTTGAAGAACAATTGAGTGATGCTATTTCCAAGAACAGCAGTTTTAAAGGAAGAAGAACTGATCCAAGACATATTGCAATTGGTGGGAGCAGTGCGGATGAAGTGAAAATTAATGTATCCGAAGACAAGAGTTCCCTTGACATGAGACTGGATGGAAATAATGTTGATATCGAAAATGAAATGGCGCAAATGGCTGAGAACAATATAAGATATGAAGTACTTATTCAGAGGATTAGCGGTAGTTTTAGCAGAATGAAATCAGTAATCAAGGAAGGACGATGATGATAAATGGGGTATTTTAGCTCTCTTGATATCGGCGCATCAGGATTGACAGCTCAAAGACTGAGAATGGATACAATTTCACAAAATATTGCAAATGCAAATACTACAAGAACTGAAAACGGCACTGCTTACAGAAGAAAAGTAGTAGTATTTGAAGAAAAGTCATCTGATACTCCTTTTTCCGAATACTTGAATGAAAGCAGCAAGAAAATGGTAGGCGGCGGTGTGAGAGTTGCAAGAATTACTGAAGATACATCAGCGCTTAAGAAGATATATGACCCTGGACATCCTGATGCGGATGAAAATGGATATGTCGAAATGCCAAACGTAGACATACTAACTGAAATGGTTAATATGATTTCTGCAACAAGGTCATATGAGGCAAATGTAACATCAATAAATACAACAAAAAGTATGGCGATGAAGGCTTTGGAAATCGGAAGATAACAATGAGGAATACATAGGAGGACGTTATGGCTGTTAATAGTATTAGCGGTTTCAATTCTATACCATCCTTATCAAAAATTGGCCTTTCAAACACGGATAAAGCTGATAGTGTTGAAGGTAGCTTTGCAAATTACCTAAAGGATGCACTAACAAACGTCAGTAACTTGGAAAAGGAATCAACTGCGTTGACGGAAGATTTTGCAGCCGGTAAAACTGATAATATCCACCAGGTGATGATTGCTGCAGAGAAAGCTGATGTAGCGCTTCAATTCACTATGCAGATTAGAAATAAGATTATGGATGCTTATAAGGAAATCATGAATATGCAGGTCTAAAAATTATCTAAATGTAAAAGGTGTTAAAAAGTTTTCTAGAGCAATGGTATAAAAGCTAAAGAAGAATACACATATGGAAGGCGGTGTGGCTACATGCCCGAGGTATTATCAAAACTTCAACAGCGTATAACAGAACTATGGAAGAATCTTGACAAATCTCAAAAGGGCAGAATCTATGTAATATCTGCTATACTTGTTATAGCTATAACGGTAAGCATAGTAATGCTGACACGTACTACATATGTTCCGCTAGTAACAATTGATGATACAAAGGATGCAGCTGAAATTGAAAAGGTATTGCAGGATAAGGGCATTAATTACAAGCCTGGTGAAGGAAACAAGATTTTAGTCGACTCAAAGGAAAAAAATAAGGCGGAATTTGCGCTGGCATCATCAGGGTTTACCTCATCAGGAATGAACTTTGAAGATGCGTGGAATCTTGTAAGTATAACTTCAACCGAAAGTGATAAAAAACAACTTTGGGAGAATTTTAAAAAGAACAGTCTTGTTGCTAAACTTAAGATGTTTGACAATGTTAGAGACGCTGACATTGAAGTTACTATGCCTAAAGATTCCTTGTTTTTTGATGATACATCAAGTGACAAGGCTACTGCTTTTGTAAGGATTGATCCTAAAGGTGAGATTACTTCTGAACAGGTAAAAGGGATAGTAAGTGTTGTTTCAGCATCCATTGATGGCCTTGATCCAAAAGATGTAACTGTTGTCGATAATAACTTCAATATATTGAGTACGGATGCTTCAGATGCGATAGGAGATACCTCTACGCAATACAAGATGAAGCTGAAAGTTAAGCAAGAGCTTGAGAAAAATATCAAGGTATTGTATCCAAATAAGTCAAGTAGTTATGACTACATAAGTGTAGTAGTAAACCCTGTTTTGGAGTTTGATAAGCAAAAAACTACGAAAAAAGAAGTGGGAAAACCTAACGACATTGATGAGGCGGTAGTGAGCAGTCATACGGAAAAGGAAGAACTTGTAAATGGCGCTAATGGTGGGGTACCCGGCACAGACAGTAATCCTGGAAACGGAACTACTACATACCCGATACAGGCAGGTGATAACTCCACTTACAATAAGACAACAACTGATATAAACAGACAATTTAACGAAACAATGACAGAAGTGGAAAAAGCGCAGGGAGATATAAATTTTGACCAGTCATCAGTTGCTGTGACACTTTGGTATGGACAAAAGGTAGCTGACGATAGTGCAATAACTCCTGAATTCTTGGCTCAATGCCAACAGGTGATAAGTGGTGCTACAAACATACCTGTTTCAAAGATATCCATAAACAAATACAAACTTGCGCCTGAAGAAGTTTATACGGAGCCTTTGTCTGACAAGATTCAACAGTATATAGAAGATTACGGATATTTTGCATTAATGCTTATGCTGATAATAGGACTGCTGATTGCAGTGATACCAAGAAAAAAGAAGGAAGCAGCAGCAGTGGGAGAAATGCTTTCACCGGAACTTGCAACTGCAAGCGGACCGCAGTTTATTGTTCCTGAGGATGAAGAACCTGTGCCTGAAATAAGTTATGAGGAAAAATCAGAAGTCAAGAAGCAGATAGAGCGGTTTGTTAAGGAGAAACCTGAATCAGTTGCTCAGCTGCTAAGAAATTGGCTTTCGGATGATTGGGATTGATGTGGTATATGATGTATGCTGTAAAATGCGAAAATTATTAGCGTGAATTTTGTTATGAGGAGCAATAAGTAATCCTAAAGAATACTAAAGAGCAAGGGGGGAGTAAGCAGTGAGTAGAAGCACAGGCGGATTCAAATCGGATATTACAGGTAAAGAAAAAGCTGCAATGCTGCTTATTGCATTGGGGCCTGAAAGATCTGCCGAAATATTTAAACATCTTAAAGACGAAGAAATAGAGCAGCTTACTTTGGAGATTGCCAATATAAGAACTGTAACACCGGAAGAAAAGGAAAAGGTTCTTGAGGAATTCTATCAGATTTGTCTTGCTCAGGATTATATAGCTGAAGGTGGTATTTCCTATGCTAAAGAAATACTTGAAAAGGCATTGGGTACTCAGAAAGCTCTTGATGTTTTGAACAAGCTTACAGTTTCATTGCAGGTAAGACCATTTGACTTCGTAAGAAAAGCGGATCCGTCGCAGCTTCTAAACTTTATACAGAACGAGCATCCGCAGACTATAGCTCTGATATTGGCATATTTGAAACCCCAGCAATCATCCATCGTATTATCTGCTCTTCCTCAGGAAAAGCAGGCAGATGTTGCAAGAAGAATTGCAACGATGGACCGAACTTCACCTGAAGTTATAAAAGAAGTGGAAAGAGTACTGGAAAAGAAACTGTCTGCTCTTGTAACCGAAGACTTTACTGCAGCAGGCGGTGTACAGGCTATAGTTGATATATTGAACAGTGTTGACAGGGGAACAGAAAAATATATTATGGAAACACTTGAAATCGAGGATACTGACCTTGCAGAGGAAATTAAGAAAAGAATGTTTGTCTTCGAAGATATACTTTCACTCGACAACCGTTCTATACAAAGGTTCCTGCGTGAAGTTGACAATAATCAGATGTCTGTTGCACTAAAAGGAAGTACTGAGGAAGTGCAGAACAAGATTTTTGCAAACATGTCCAAACGTATGCAGGAAATGATCAAAGAGGACATCGATTTCATGGGGCCTGTTAGACTTAAGGATGTTGAAGAGGCGCAGCAGAAGGTGGTTAATGTAATAAGGAAGCTTGAAGATGCAGGCGAAATAGTAATCTCTAGAGGTGGGGGAGATGAAATAATTGTATAACAAAATATTTAAGAGCGACCAGGTAAGTGTAGGTATTCCTGTCCAGATAAGAGCACCTATCAGTTTTCAGACAATAAAGATGGCTTACAAACCTGAGATGCTAGAAGATAACGAGGAACCGGAAAAGGATATGGAAGACCTTGAAGAATACAACAGAAAAACCTCAGAAGACATTATAAAAAAAGCAAGTGAGGAAGCAGAGATAATAATTAAAGAGGCTGAATTTGAAGCAAAAAGAATTCTTGATGCTGCTGAAAATGAGGCGTTTGAAAAGACGCAGATAATAGAAGATGAGGCGAAGCAGAGAGGTTTTGAAGCTGGTTATGAAGAAGCAAAAAGGCTGTATGAGGACCTGCTATCTGAGGCAGAGTATGTTAAAGAACATGCTAAAATGGAATACAGTGAAGTGATGGCAGGTATGGAAAAGGATGCCTTAGAATTAATAATGGATGTAGCAAAAAAAGTAATAGGTTCAGAGGTTTCCTTAAATAAGGAAATCCTTTTAACAATGGTTAGGCAAGCGTTGGAAAAATGTTCGAACAGGGAAGATTTAACAATAAAAGTTTCGTCCCAGGATTATGATTTTCTTGTAGAGAATAAGGAAAAGCTGCTTTCTATGATAGATGGTGTGGGGAATCTTGATATAAAAAGAGATCCGGCATTAAAAACTGGAGACTGCTTAGTCGAAACATCATATGGAAATATAGATGCTGGAGTTCAGACAAAGATCAGGAAAATCGAAGAAGCTTTTTTAAAGATAGTTGGAAAATAACTTTTTTGATGCCAGAAATAAATGAACTTTCTTAGATATTAAACAGTTGTGGCATTAGCCACGTTTTTTGTATTAAGGAGTTTCCTAATGTAAATGTCCTGAAATCGAGCGGGCTAAGTTTATTTGAGATTTTTAATGGGGGTTAATATGCAAAGCATTGACTTTAGCAAATATAAAGAAATACTTGCAAAATCGGATTTTATAGAATACAACGGAAAAGTGTCAAAAATTGTAGGGCTGACAATTGAATCGAATGGCCCCGAAGTTAATATGGGCGAGGTTTGTGAGATCCATGCCTTAAAAGATAAAACCAGAATTAAGTCAGAAGTGGTTGGGTTTAGGGATAATAAAGTGATCCTTATGCCACTTGGGGATATGACTGGAATAGGACCTGGGAGCACAGTTGTAGCCACAGGGGAATACTTAAGTGCTGCTGTGGGGAATTGTATGGTTGGCAGGGTAATAGATGGACTTGGCAATCCTATAGACGGGAAAGGTGATCTCAAGGTTGAGACATCTTATCCTGTAAATAATGATCCTCCTCATCCGTTAATGAGAAACCGTATAAATGACCCGCTGCCGCTTGGAGTTAAGACAATAGATGGTTTGCTTACGATTGGTAAAGGTCAGAGAGTTGGCATATTTGCAGGCAGTGGTGTTGGTAAGAGTACTTTGATAGGTATGATAGCAAGAAATACTAAAGCTGACATAAATGTAATTGCACTTATTGGAGAGCGAGGAAGGGAAGTTAGGGAGTTTATCGAGAAAGATCTTAAGGAAGAGGGATTAAGCAGGTCAGTTGTTGTTGTAGCTACATCTGATCAACCTGCCTTAGTGAGGCTTAAAGGGGCATTTATAGCTACAGCTATAGCGGAGTACTTCAGAGACCAAGGAAAAGATGTGCTTTTGCTTATGGATTCTTTGACAAGGTTTGCAATGGCTCAAAGAGAGATTGGTTTGGCTGTTGGTGAGCCTCCGGTATCAAGGGGTTATACACCTTCAGTGTTTTCATCCATGCCAAAACTACTTGAAAGGGCTGGTAATTCCCAATCAGGTTCAATTACGGGACTGTATACTGTTCTTGTAGATGGTGATGACCTGACGGAGCCCGTAACAGATACAGCGAGGGGAATACTTGATGGTCATATTGTATTATCAAGGGCATTAGCAAATAGGAACCAGTACCCTGCGATAGATGTGCTGGCAAGTGTAAGCAGGGTTATGTCAGATATAGTAACAAGTGAGCATAAGAAGATTGCAAACCAGATGAAGAAAGTTATGGCAATTCACAGGGATGCTGAAGACCTTATCAATATTGGAGCTTATGTAAAGGGAAGTAATGAAAAGATTGACTATGCAATAGCACATATCGACAAAATACTTGAATTTATCGAACAGGGAACCCACGACAATTATAGTTTTGATGAGGTTGTTGAATTGCTTGATAACGTATTTAAGAACTAATAGGTGAAATTTACGTTATGGGGCAAAAGAAAGGTCTTAAGCAATAGCAAAATTATATTTTATGCATTCTTAATGAAAATAAATCTTGAAAGCCGAAGGTGATTTGGAGTGGGTAAATTTGTTTTTAAACTCCAGGCTGTTCTCAACTTGAAAAAGCAGATTGAAAACAACGCGAAAAATGAGCTGGGAAAAGCTGTGCAGGAGTTGGAGAGACAAAAAAACATTCTAAAGGAAATTGAAGCTGAGAGAGATGAGTACATTGGAGAGATAAACAGCAAATCCAGCTCAGGCATTTCTATAGGAAAATTAAAAGAATACAGTTCATACATATCACTTTTGAAAGATAGGATAGAGCATCAGAAAAATAATATAAAGCGTGCGCAAAAATCTGTCGATAAGTATAGAGAACAGCTTATTATTGCTGTCCAGGAAAGAAAAATGATGGAAAAGTTAAGGGAAAAGAAGTATGAGGAGTATATGAAGGAGCAGCAGAAGGAGGAACAAAAGGTAATTGATGAAATTGCTAGTTTTAAATACACGTCACAGCCATAGTTGCAATTAAACTAAGAATGACAGGAGACATAAAAATGGCTAAAGTTAAAAATGAAGAGGTTTTAAAAGAGCCCAAAACGCAAGGAAGCGAAGATGAACCGAAAAAGGATAAAAAAAAGGGTGGTTTATTATTTGCTATACTTGCGTTGATTACTGCATTGGCTATTATGGTCGCTGTAGTAGGAGGGGCTTTTTATCTTATTATGCATAATAATATTAACGGGTTGGCGGACAAGTATGGTGAAAATATAAAAAATGTACCTCTGTTAAATCGCGCGCTTCCAAGTCCTCCTAATCCTAATGACCCGGCAAACTTTGATCAAAGCAAGCTTTTAAGCTTATACAAACAGTATAAAACACAAAATGAAAAGCTTACAAAGCAGTTGGAGGAACTAAAAAAACAGAATGAAGAACTTATAAAATATAAAACGGGAGCGGATAAGCTGACTTCAGAAAATGAACAAATTAAGTCAGAAACAGAAAAAGAGAAGGCTCAATTGGAAGAATACAAAAAGCAAGTTGATGAGCTTGTGGCAAACGGTGATAAACAGGGATTTGCTGATTATTTTGTTAAGGTTAATAGTCAAACTGCCGAAAAAATATATAAGGAAGTAGTAGAAGAACAAAAGGTAGATGAAGGAGCAAAGCAATTCGCTCAGCTTTACGAAAAGATGGATACCAAATCTTGTGCCAAGATTTTTGAAGGGCTTGGTGAATCGAAGATAGACTTAATATCATATACACTTAAAACAATGAAAAAAGATATAGCAGCAGAAATATTAGCAACAATGAGTAAGGATTTTGCAACCAAAGTAACTGAAAAACTTGCAAAGGATTATGGAATCAAGCTTTCAAATTAAATAAGTATAAGTTTCAATCTATCAAAAAAAGGAGGTGAAAAGTAATGGTAACAAAGAGTTTTATTGTAGACTTTCTAGGCAAATCTGCAAGTCCTTTAACGGAAATCAAGAAGAAAGAGTCAATAAATTCAGCTTCTTATCCAAACTTTATTGATACTCTAAACTCTACAGTCGAAAAGAATTTTGTAAGCAAAAGTGATCCAAGTGTTCAAAGAAATACTGGCATAAGTTCTGATAAAAAAATTGATAAAAGAAGTACCAAAGGAAATGAGGTAAATGCAAAAGCAGATGCATCGGAAAGTAACAGTAAAATAAAAAGTTATAAGGATGCAGTAAAAGAAAATGAACAGGTGTCAGCAAGAAAGGAAGTAAAAAGCTCTGATGGCAAGTCTGCTGATAATAATGAACATGTTGCGAAGAAGGGTGAGAAAAAAACTGAGACAGTTGAACAAACAGTCATTGAAGAAAGTTTGGCACAGATACTGAATATTAGTGTTGAAGAACTTAAAAAAGTAATGAGTGCACTTAATATCAGTTCAGAAGAGTTGGTAGATGAGTCAAAAACAGCTGAAATTGCGGGCAAGATATCAGACCTTTTTGGATTGAGCAGCGATCAAAAAGCAACCCTTATAAAAATAGCAGAATTTACTGTAAATGAATCAAAAAGCATGGTAAATGAAATGAAAACTCAAGATAACGAGCAGGTTAAAGATAGTAATAAGGAGGGTTGGGTTAAGCTTGAGGGCGTTGATGTTGAGGTGGTAGAGACTGATAAAAAAGTACAGCTTAATGATGTTGAGGCCTTGGGCAATAAGCTCAAAAAAGTTCTGAACGAACTGGAAAACAAGCTTCAAAACGAACCTGAAAAGCTTTTTGAGGGAATTTCAGATAAAGTTGAAGAGATTGCTGTAAATGATGTAACGTCAATAACAGCTAAAGGTACAACAGAAACCAAAACGGTTGAAGATGTAAACTTTACACCTTCAGAAGAGAAGAAGGATGATAAAGTCGCAAAAACTTCCGAAGAATCAGGTAAACCTCAAGAAAAGGAAGCAGATACATCAAGTGACCAGAAAGCAGAAAGAATCGAACTCAGAAAGGCTGAAACAGACAATACAATTGAGTTGAACACTGAAGATGCCAACAATACTCAATTCGGTAATGTTTTGAACAATCAGCAAATAAAAACGAATGGAGCAAGCGAGGTATCCAAATTACAAAATGAAGTTGCTGTATCAAAGAAGGAAATAGTAAGCCAGATTGTCGAAAAGGCGAAAGTCATTTTGACTGATGAAAAGAGTGAAATGGTAATTGACTTAAAGCCGGATCATCTTGGGAAACTTTCACTTAAGGTTGTTACAGAAAGAGGTGCAGTAGTTGCAAAGTTTGTCGCCGAAAGCGAACAGGTTAAAGCAGCTATTGAATCAAATATGGACAATCTAAAGGAATCACTTACCAAACAGGGGTTCTCAATTCAGGGTTTCAGTGTATCGGTTGGTCAGGATTCAAAAAAAGGTTTTGCTGAAGGTTATGAGTTTTCAAAAAACAGTAACAGAGCAGGTAAAGGTGAGAAGGTAGCTGCAACTGGAATGGTCGGGGTTTCCGCTATTGAGGAAAATCAGCAAAAACTGAACCCTTATATGTTAAACAACAGTAGTATTGACTTAACTGCGTAAGAGTGTAAAAGTATCCTAAAGAATGGAGGTTGAAGAATTTTGAGTGTAAGTTCAGTAAGTAATCAAAAGACAATTCAGCAAATAATTGATGATACTTCAGCTACAAAAGCTTCAGAACGAAATACAGGTGAGCTTGGAAAAGATGAATTTATAAATCTTTTAGTTACACAGCTCCAATATCAGGATCCGCTTAACCCTCAGGATGATACACAATTTATCGCGCAAATGGCACAGTTCAGTGCGCTTGAACAGATGCAGAATTTGAATACCAGTTACTCTGCAACTCAAGCCTTCGGCATGATTGGAAAAACTGTTACTGCAAATCTTAAAGATGGTGATTCAAGTAAGACAAATACCATAACCGGCGAAGTTACCAGCGTTAAAATGCAGAGCGGTAAAGCTTACGTAATTGTAAACGGTAACGATATACCTGTTGAAAATGTGCAGGAGGTTAAGGACGGCAGTCAGCTTAATGTTACAAATCTATCAGAGTATACAGGGCTTATTGGGTATGAATGCGGTGGCTATGTTTATGATTCGGATTCCGGATCAATTGTCGGAGTTAAAGGTGTTGTAAAAGAGATTAACAAAGGTGCATATGAAAACTATGCTGTAATGGATGGAGTAACTGTTAATGTAGCTGCTGTTGACAGCGGATCTGCTACTGTAAATTCCAAGTACAAAGAAGAATATCTTAAAAATAGTAAAGGCCAGGAAGTATCATTGATAATATCTGATGATTCAGGAAAACAGGCTTCCGTGAAAGCAGTTCTTAATGATTACAGCGTGTCCTCTGATGGCAGAATAAAGGCAGTACTTGATGGTTTAAATGTTTCGGTTGACGGTATTACAAACATAAAGCCAGCAAAGACTGAAAGCGATGATACGAGCAGCAGTGAAACGCGAGATGCAGATAATAGCGAAACTGTATAGATTAAGGCGGTGATGCTATGATAATTAATAACAACATGTACAATCACCTGAATAAAGTTTCGGGGGGCGGGCTCAACAATCCCACAGTCAATAAACCGAAAGAAAATGCTCAAAGTAGCTTTGATGAGATTTTAAAGGGAAAGATAAATGAAACTTCGGATATCAAATTTTCAAAGCATGCTCAGATGAGACTTGAGACAAGAAATATCAAGATTTCCGATGCTCAAAAGCAGAAGATCTCAAAAGCTTTGGACAAAGCTGAGGAGAAGGGTGTAAAAGACTCTTTGGTAATGGTTGATGATATAGCCCTGGTAGTGAACGTAAAGAACAGGACAGTAATAACTGCAGTAAATAGTAATGAGCTTAAGGAAAATGTATTTACCAATATTGATGGTGCTGTATTTACTTAGTACTTTGTGGTTTGAGTAAACAAATTAAGTAAACAAGCCGATATAAATAATGATAAAGCAGTTTTGTAGCCGGACCCTTTCGGGAGGCTACCTATTCCGGACTGACAGAAGGAATAGAGGGACTCAAAGGAGGTCGATAGATTTATGATGAGATCAATGTTTTCAGGTGTTTCTGGTTTGCGTGCACACCAGACCAAGATGGACGTAATCGGTAACAACGTTGCCAACGTAAATACTGTTGCATACAAGTCTGGAAGAGTGACTTTCCAGGAAGTGTTCAGTCAAACTATAAAAGGCGCGGGTGCACCCGATACTGCTACAGGCCGCGGAGGAACAAACCCGATGCAGGTAGGTTTGGGTATTGGTGTTAGCTCTGTTGATACAATTACAACGAGAGGTAGCTTGCAAAGAACCGACAATCCTACTGATTTGGCTATTGAAGGCGATGGTTTTTTCATTGTAAAGGGCGGAAGTGCTGATACATATCGTTTTACAAGAGCCGGCAATTTTGGCATTGATAAGACAGGAAACCTGGTAACAGGAAGCGGAATGAATGTTTACGGATGGCAGGCTTATACCAGAGAAACCGATGGAACATATAATTATGACACCGAAAATCCTATTGAGCCTATAAACCTTTATTCGGATATTCCAAACAAAAATAAGAGAATGATAGCTGCAAAGGCTACTACTTCGTCTGTTTTTGCCGGTAACCTTGATGCTTCATACGAATCATTAGGAAGCGGAGCTTCAGCAGGAAATGTACAGTTTAGTGTTCCAATGACGGTTTATGACTCTTTGGGTAATTCTTACAGTATAAATGTAGATTTGTGGAAAATATCCGTTGGCAGCAGCGGTAGTGAATGGAATTGGGCTATTGACACAGGTTCGGGATCAACAGCATCATCTGCCAGCGGAACAATTTCGTTTGACAGTGAAGGTCAGATAATAGCTTCAGGGACCTCCGTAAATCCTGCTATATCCATAATTCCGCCAGAAAGTGTAGGCTCAGAGCCGATAGATGTATTATTTGATTTCTCAAAACTTACAATGTATTCCGCTGACAGTTCGGCAAAACCTACAAGTGTTGACGGTTATTCCACAGGAACGCTTGTAAGTTTTAGCATAGGTTCGGATGGAATAATAACGGGTATATACAGCAATGGACAGCAGCAGCCTTTAGGATTAATTGCACTGGCAAGTTTTGAAAACCCTGCAGGTCTCCAGAAGTCAGGTAATAATATGTTTATACCTACAACGAACTCAGGCGATTTCAAGAAAGGTGTAAAGGCAGGGTCTGAAGGAGTTGGAACCTTAAATCCAGGTACACTTGAAATGTCAAATGTTGACCTATCTACTGAATTTACTGATATGATAGTGACCCAGAGAGGTTTCCAGGCAAATAGCAGAATAATTACAACATCTGATGAAATGCTGCAGGAATTGGTTAACTTAAAGAGATAATTAAGGAATAGTGCCCCGCAACGTAATTTTTTCTAAGTTATGTGCGGAGCACAAAAAGAGGAAGTTCATTTTTTCATTATGTGTGATTATTAAATTAGTAACATAAAAAAGTAAAGCGTATAAATTATGTGTTATTCTAAAAAGTTTGTTTCCATAAACAAACTTTTTAGAATATTTGTAATTGGCAAATATTTTTAAAAGAAATTCTAATAATTTTAGAGGAATATCCGGGACCTATGAAGAATAAGTAGTAAATCAACACCGATTTATAATAAATTTCAACAAAAAAACTTATATTTTTGCAAAAAAAATAAATTTTCTATTGAGTTTTTGAGGTAAAAATATTATGATTGTATTGACTAAATTAAATGGATCAAAATTTGTCCTAAATAGTGAACTGATTGAAAGTCTTGAAGGAACACCAGATACTGTTATTTCTACAACGACCGGCAAAAAGATTGTAGTTGCGGAAAATGTTGAAGAAGTAGTCGAAAAAGTAATACAATATAAAAGGAAAATATTCTGTAATTTATTATCTAATAATTAACTGATCTTATGGGAGTTCAATAAAAAAATTGGTTTAATATGTATTGTTACTTACGAGCATTAATAAGGGATATTTTTTAAGATATTCTTATCAAGAAGACCATTGATTTAACCTGCTGTTTATTTAAGTTTCAAAGTTATATAGCTGTGCCCGATTGTATAGTTTTTCTAAGGATAAAGGGGGCATAAAGTTGGAGGGTAAAAGTAGTGGTTTTTTCGTTCTTATCGGTATAGTAGCATTTCTTTCATTAGCTCTTGTGTTATTGGCAGGATATGTGTTTTTTGTGCGCGGAAGCGATGGTGATAAGGCTGCAGAACCGGAAAAGAAAATAACGGTTCCAAAAGATGATGAATTATCCTTGCATCAAATGTTTGATAAAAACATTGCCTTTAATTTGAAGAGCAGTGAAAAAGATACCAGTATTCATATCATTTTAGTTAATCTACAAGTGCAGTATTATACTAAGTTGGATGGTATTGAGAGTACAACGGTGAAGATTGAATCTAATAAGAGCAAGCTTTCGGAAATGGTAGGTACATATTTCCAGGGTTTGACTATTGATGATGTCAAAAAAACAGATGCTAAAGAAAAGGCAAGAGCTGATCTTAAGAAAATGATGAATGATTATTTACTTCAAAATGAAACAATTAATGGTGAACTTGTTTACAGCATTATATTTGAATATTGGTTCTATCAGTAGGAGGTGGTTATAAATGGGTGATATTCTATCACAAAATGAAATAGACGAGCTGCTCAAAGCCCTGAATACTGGAGAAATTGATGTCCAGCATATGACCACAACACCCGAAGAGAAGAAGATAAGAAATCACGATTTTAGAAGGCCGAGCAAGTTTGCCAAGGACCATATGAAAACGCTCAATATCATACATGATAACTATGCAAGACTGCTGACAAACTTTTTATCAGGTTATTTAAGGACACTTGTGCAGGTTGCAGTTATTTCAGTTGAAGCGATAGCATATTATGAATTCAATAATTCAATATCAAATCCGGCAGTACTTGCTATTGTTGATTTTTCTCCCTTATCGGGATCGATTATTTTTGAGATGGCTCCTCCCATTGCGTATGCATTAATTGATAGGATACTTGGTGGTAAGGGTTCTCCAATGGAAAAGATTAGAGAATTTACTGAGGTTGAACTTGCCATTATTGAAAGAATTATTATTCAAGTTCTAAACCTTATGAGGGAGCCATGGGAAAATGTTATTGCGATAAGACCAAGGCTTGAAAAAATTGAGACTAATGCACAATTTGCCCAGATAATATCTGCAAACGAAATGGTAGCATTAATAACTTTAGGTGCAAAAATAGGCGATGTTGAGGGAATGATTAATATCTGCATACCGCATATGGTGGTTGAACCGATAGTATCAAAACTTAGTACAAAGTTCTGGTTCTCTAATAGTGAGAAAGAGAAAACAAATGAAAGCAAGGATACTATTGAGCTTAAAATTGAAAATACCAAGGTACCAGTCAGAGCAGTTTTAGGAAGGTCAACAATTCTGGTAAATGACTTTTTGGAGTTGCAGCCAGGGGATGTAATACCTTTAGATTCCAGTGTTAGTGGAAATCTTGAAATTTTGGTTGGTGACCTTTTAAAGTTTTATGGCACTCCTGGAGTAAAGAAGAACAGGGTTGCAATAAAGGTTAATGAAGTTGTAAGAGGAGAGGAGGAAGAGTAGCATGGGTGACATGTTATCGCAGGCTGAAATTGATGCTTTGCTAAATGGAGGATCAATTCCTGATAGCGGTAGTAATGCCAGTGCTAACGACGGCGAGTCTGAACTTTCAAGTCAGGAAGTTGATGCACTAGGCGAAGTAGGCAATATTAGCATGGGTACATCAGCTACTACGCTTTATGCCCTTTTAGGACACAAAGTACTGATTACTACTCCTCAGGTTACTGTATGTTCATGGGAAGAGTTATCAGAACATTACAGAACAAATTATGTTGCTGTAAAAATTGAGTATACTGAGGGACTTAATGGTGCAAATCTTCTAGTTCTAAAGGAAAATGATGCAAAAGTAATTACCGACCTTATGATGGGTGGTGATGGAAGCAATATTTCAGGAGAACTTACAGATCTTCACTTAAGTGCGATTGGCGAGGCTATGAACCAGATGATTGGTTCAGCGGCAACATCAATGTCATCAATGTTTGATAAAAGAGTGGATATATCTCCTCCAAGAGCTTTTTGTATGACATTTGATAACCAGCAGGAAGATGTTTTTCAACCAGAGGATAGGTTAGTCAAAATTGCATTCAAGATGGTAATCGGGGAGTTGGTAGATAGTGAGATAATGCAGTTGATACCTTTAAAATTTGCCAAATCTCTTGTTGATAACCTTATAAATGCAAATTCAGAAGCTGTTGCGCCACCGCAGAATAATAACAGCAGTGCATCTTCTGTTAAAAATACACCACAGGTACAACCGCCGCCTCAGCAGCCACAACAGCAGTATACGGAGCAATATCCTCAGCAACAGCAGTATCCACAGCAACAATACCAACAGCAGTATCCACCACAGCAATATCCTCCAATGCAGCAGGGGATGGGACAGCCGTTTTATGGACAGGCTCCGCAGGAGCAGGGGAGGTTCAGAGAACCCATTAATGTTCAGCCGGCACAGTTCCAAGCATTTGATGATGGCATGATATCTTTTGAACGAAAGAATATTGGACTTATAATGGATGTGCCATTGCAGGTCACGGTAGAATTAGGGAGAACCAACAGGCTTATTAAGGATATTTTGGAATTTGGACCAGGTTCTATAATCGAGTTGGATAAACTGGCAGGTGAGCCCGTAGATATCCTTGTAAACGGTAAAGTGATAGCAAAAGGGGAAGTTGTTGTAATTGATGAAAGTTTTGGTGTAAGAATTACCGATATTATACATCCTTCAAAGAGGCTTTAGGAATGCCGAAAAGAAAACTTCGGCAAGAACTTCAGTGCCTCATATCTATTGGTTGGGTGAGTACTTATTGAAATAGCAATCAAAAATTTCAAAATACATTTAGGCATTTTGTTTACAATACCATCCGGAAGTAGTAAAGACTATAATTTAAGGAGAGGGATATATAATGAGTAAAAAAATTCTAATTGTTGACGACGCAGCGTTTATGAGAATGATGATTAAGGATATCCTTACAAAAAACGGTTATGAAGTTGCTGGTGAGGCTGAAAATGGAGCACGTGCTATCGATAAGTTTAAGGAGTTAACTCCAGACTTGGTAATAATGGACATAACTATGCCGGAAGTAGACGGAATAGCAGCTGTTAGAGAAATAAAAAAGATCAATTCTGATTCGAAGATAATAATGTGTTCCGCAATGGGGCAGCAGGCAATGGTAATTGAGTCTATCCAGGCGGGTGCAAGGGATTTTATTGTAAAGCCATTCCAGGCAGAAAGAGTTGTAGAAGCAGTTAAGAAAGTATTGGGTTAATACCTGTAACGTAAACAAAACTATAGCTGTTAAAGCTGGACAAGGAGTATCAAATGAGCGGCTTTGGTGACATGCTGATTAGCATTTTTGTGTTTGTTATTGTTTTTGGCTCGATACTCTTTTTGGCATATGTTACTACCAAGTTTGTTGGTAATAAGTCGGGAAGGGCTATGAAAGGGAAGTATGTCAATATTGTTGAAACAGTTAGCTTAGGACTCGACAGCAAGCTTCATCTTGTAAAGATTGGCGAAGAATTTGTGCTGATAAGTGCATCGGGTAAGAATGTTCAACTGCTTACAAAAGTTGATATGGGGGGCTATACTGAAGAGGAAATTTCAGGTAGTGGAAATTCCTTTGATTTTAAAGAAATTTTTGAAAAGTATATTCAGAACTTTAAAGGCAAGCAGAGCACTAAGGGAGATGTAAAGTCAGAAGATAGTAGTAGTAACGAGGATAAAAGTTTTCGGCATAATCTTGAAAAATTAAAGACGATAACATCAAGAGTAGGAAAGTATGATACCAAAGGCGGAGATGAAAACACTAATGGGAATCAAGGTTAAGTACTTTGTAACTGTTACGCTATTACTTATAGTTTTGGTAGTTCTGGCGTCAAATGTATATGCTGAGCCTGATTTAACGTTGCCCAAAGTTAATGTGAGTGTGGGAACTTCCAATACTCCCGAAGATTTTACTTCAAGTGTGCAGGTTTTACTGCTGCTGACTGTCTTGTCATTGGCGCCTTCGATATTGATGATGATGACAAGCTTCACGAGGGTAATAATTGTTCTATCTTTTTTAAGAAATGCTTTGGGAACTCAGCAGATGCCGCCGAATCAAGTGTTGATTGGGCTAGCTTTGTTTTTAACCTTGTTTATAATGAATCCTGTAATTACCGAAATAAATGAAACTGCATATAAGCCTTATTCGAATAAGGAAATAACTCAGCAAGTTGCTTTGGAAAGATCATCTAAAACGATTAAGACTTTTATGTTAAAACAAACGGAAAAGAAGGATCTTGCATTATTTGTATCGCTTTCGGGAACTAAGACTCCAATAAAAGAGCAAGAAGTGCCAAATCTTCCGCTCACTACAATAATTCCTGCTTTTTTGATAAGTGAACTGACAACTGCGTTCAAAATGGGATTTTTAATATATTTACCTTTTCTTGTAATTGATCTGGTTGTTTCAAGTACGTTGATGTCTATGGGAATGATGATGCTTTCTCCGGTAATGATTTCACTTCCGTTTAAAATATTGCTTTTTATTATGGTTGGAGGCTGGAATCTTTTATCACAAATGATTGTGAATAGTTTTGTAACATAGTTGTGTTAAAAATAGAGGGGGATGGAAAATGGATCAGGGTATGGTAATTGAACTGGCTCAGAAGTCTATAATGACGGTTATTTATGTATCAGCCCCTATGCTAGGTTTGAGTTTAATTGTGGGCCTGGCGATAAGTATTTTTCAGGCAACTACGCAGATCCAGGAGCAGACACTTACTTTTATTCCAAAGATATTGGCTGTACTTGCAGGAATAGCAATATTTGGTTCCTGGATGTTAAAAATGTTAATGGAATATACTCAAGGTATTTATATGAATATAAATCAATATATAAGATAAGAATTTATAGGTTTAACTTTGGTGTTCATTATCTATATATCTATATTCTGGAGGATTTAAATTGATCTTAACAGAAGGAATTTTGGTAAACGGTATAGAAGTATTCCTATTAATATTTATAAGGATGGCTGGGCTCTTTGTTATTGCTCCTATATTTAGCAGAGCCAACATTCCTACTTACTTAAAGATAGGCTTTTCATTTATGCTGGCATTAATACTTGTAAATACTATAAGTAACCAGAATATCGTTATCAATAACATTTATGAATTTGCAGCGTTGGTTATAAGAGAGTTTGTTGTCGGAATTACATTGGGTTACGTTTCATACACAATTTTTAACGCGATATATATAGCAGGCGAATTGATAGACATGCAGATTGGTTTTGGTGTAGTTAATGTTATTGATCCTATAAGTAATATTCAAGTGTCGATAACTTCGACATTTTACTTCATCCTTTGTATGTTGGTTTTTATACTATGCAACGGACATCATATTCTTATAAGAGCACTGTTCAGTAGTTATGAATATGTACCTTTAGGGCAGGCAGTGTTTGGAAGTGGGTTGCAGAGTAGGATTCTAGAAATTTTTGGTGGAATATTTCTGATAGCTTTTAAAATTGCAGCGCCAATGCTTACTGCAATACTAATAACAGATGTTGCATTGGGTGTTATCTCAAAAACAGTACCGCAGTTAAATGTATTCGTAGTTGGTATGCCTTTGAAAATCATATTGGGATTGGCTGTTATGGTTTTGACTATGCCATTGTTTATATCCATTGTCGAAACGCTTATTAAAGGAATGGATAGCGAAATGCTTAATTTCCTTAAGAATATGGGGCCAAAATGAAGATGCTAATTGATGAGCACAACATAGATTTGGATGCTATTGACATATCAGAAAGTATATTGGGAAGCAGAAAGAAAAGAATATCCCTAAAACCGCTGAGACTACAGCCTGTTAATCTTCAGCTCTTTGCAGACAGCGGTGATAAGACAGAAAAAGCAACACCAAAGAAGCGAGAAAAGGCAAGAGAAGAAGGACAGGTTCTTCAAAGCAGGGAAATGACTGCTGCTATAGTTCTGCTTTGTTTGTTTATAACTGTCAAAATAGCCGGCGGTTATATGTATGAGCAGATATATGCATACTTTAAAATAGTTTTTGCCGATTATTCGAAGCTAACAGATTTGTTTACTGTAGAAGGTTTGATAAAATTATTCATAGACTTGTTATTGCGTTTTTTAAAAATTGTAGCTCCTGTATTCGCTGTAGCACTTATTACAGGCATTGTATCAGGATATGCTCAGGTAGGTTTTTTATTTACAACAAAGACACTTGCGTTTAAATTTAGCAGGATAAACCCTTTAAGTGGATTTAAAAGAATTTTTTCACTCAGGTCTGTAACAGAATTGGTAAAGTCGATTTTAAAGATAGTAGTAATTGGGTATATCGGATATTCGTACCTGGCAGATGAAGCAAAGAATATTTTAAACACAATGAATATGGATGTTATCAGCATAGCTGCTTATATATGTGTTACTTCAATTAACGTTGCAATAAGGATGTGTATAGCCATGTTGATACTTGGGGTTTTGGATTATGGGTATCAGTGGTGGGAATATGAAAAAAGCCTCAAAATGTCAAAACAGGAGATAAAGCAAGAAAATAAAGAAGCAGAAGGTAATCCTGAAGTAAAGGCAAAGATAAGACAAAAGCAACGTCAGATAGCACTTAGAAGAATGCTTCAGGATATTCCGAAGGCAGATGTTGTAATAACAAACCCGACTCACTTTGCTGTGGCGATAAAATATGACCCTAAAGTTTCAGATGCGCCTATAGTTATTGCTAAGGGTCAGGACTATATAGCTTTAAGAATAAAGGAGATAGCTAAGGAAAATAAGGTAGAAATTGTGGAGAATAAGCCACTGGCAAGAACCCTTTATGCATCAGTGGACATTGGAGAGAGAATACCTCCGGAATTGTTTCAGGCAGTGGCAGAAGTACTCGCCTTTGTATATAGCCTTAAGAATAAAGGAAGAGTTGTATAAAGGCATTTTATTATAGAGAAAATAGAGAAAATAAAAAGGGGGAATGGTTTAGCATGAAGTTTGGGGATATGGCTGTTGCAATTTTAATAGTATCAATAGTATTAATAATGATAATTCCTATCCCCGCAGGAGTGCTTGATGTTCTTATTGCTTTCAATATTGCAATAGCACTGGTTATTCTGCTGAATGTAATATACTCTAAAGAAGCTTTGCAGATGTCAATATTTCCTTCACTGCTGCTATTTACAACGATTTATCGGCTTTCGCTGAATATAAAATCTACAACTCTCGTATTGGCAAGCGGTGAGGCAGGTAAAGTAATAGAAGGTTTTGGAAAGTTTGTAGCGCAGGATAATCTGGTAGTTGGATTTATAGTTTTTTTGATTATAACAATAGTACAGTTTTTGGTTATTACAAAGGGAACAGAGAGAGTATCAGAGGTTGCTGCAAGATTTACGCTGGATGCAATGCCTGGTAAGCAGATGGCAATAGATGCAGACCTTAATGCCGGGCTGATTAATGAAGCTGAGGCGAGAGAAAGAAGAAAAAAGGTTCAGAGAGAAGCGGATTTTTACGGGGCAATGGATGGTGCTACCAAGTATGTAAAGGGAGATGCCATTGCAGGTATAGTTATAACGATATTAAACGTAGTGGGCGGACTTATAATAGGAATGATAATGAGAGGCGAGGATATAACCTTTGCCCTGCAGAATTATTCAATACTGACGATTGGAGACGGTCTTGTAAGCCAGATTCCATCGCTGCTTATTTCTTTTGCAACAGGTCTTATTGTTACGAGGTCTACATCAGACAATGGCCTGAGTGATGACCTTAAAAAGCAGATATTGTACAACCCAAAGGTGTTTTTCATAGCGGCTGGTTTCTGTGCACTGTTGGCTTTTCCGCTTGCAACCATACCTTTTATGTCACTGGCAGCTGTGTTTATGATTCTGGGAATAAAATTAACGAAAAAGGAACAGAAAGACCAGAAGCAGGAAGAAACTCAGATTGAAGAAAAAGAGGTAGAAGAGATCAGGAAACCTGAGAATGTTGTTAATTTACTTCAGGTTGACCCGATAGAACTTGAATTTGGATATGGAATTATTCCCTTGGCTGATGTAAATCAGGGTGGGGATTTATTGGATAGAGTGGTAATGATAAGAAGACAGCTGGCACTTGAACTTGGTATGATTGTTCCGATTATAAGGCTAAGAGATAATATTCAGCTAAGCCCTAACGAATATGTTATCAAAATTAAAGGAGTTGAGGTAGCAAGTGGAGAAATAATGCTTGACCACTTTATAGCGATGAGTCCGGGATTTGTTGAGGAAGAGATAGAGGGTATTAAGACAACTGAACCGGCTTTCGGCTTACCAGCAGTATGGATTAATGAAGCTCAGAGGGATAAGGCTGAGATGCTCGGATATACGGTGGTTGATCCTCCATCCATAATTGCTACACATCTTACTGAAATTGTAAAAGCTCATGCGCATGAATTGACCGGCAGGCAGGAAGTTCAAACGATTATCGAAAAAGTTAAGGAGAATTATCCAGCAATAGTTGATGAACTGGTACCTAAAGTGATGACTATAGGAGAAATTCAAAAAGTTGTTGCAAACCTCCTAAAAGAAGGAGTTTCCATAAGGGATATCGTTACAATACTTGAAACGCTGGCGGATTATGCTCCTGTGACCCATGATACCGATATGCTGACTGAGTACGTAAGACAGGCATTGGGCCGGGCGATATCCAAGAAGTTTATAAGAGACAAAAAATCAAATGTAATTACCCTGGATCCAAAGCTCGAACAGATAATACTTGATGCGGTACAGAGAACTGAACACGGATCATATTTAACACTCGAGCCAAATACAACAAACTCGATTATAAGTAATTTGTCAAATCAGGTTCAAAGACTTATGAAGCTTGGACAGCAGCCAATAGTACTTGCATCACCGATAGTCAGATTATACTTTAGAAGGCTTACAGAGCAAGCAATACCCGGTTTGGTCGTATTATCATATAATGAGCTTGATCCGCATTTAGAGGTTCAATCAGTTGGGATGGTGAGTATATAAGATGAAGATTAGACGTTACATGGGAAAAGATACTCAGGAAGCAATATTAAAAGTTAAAATGGACCTTGGAAACGATGCGGTCATTTTAAACACCAGAAAAGTCAGGCAAAAGGGAATTTTAAAAGTATTTGCCAAGCCGATGGTTGAAGTGCTTGCAGCAGTAGATGAGTTCTATGGAACGAAAAACAAGAAGGAGCCCCCAAAAAGTGAAGTCAGATTTCCGGTTCAAGAAAAAAATGTAGAAGAACAAAGTAATTTGAAAGAAAAAGAGGAAAAGATAGCTCTGTTGGAGAATAAAGTAAACAATATGGAATCTGTACTTCAAAAGATCTACGAACAAGTCAGTCATGGAAATGAAAAGATGGCAGTTAAAGTAGATCAGCCTGAAGACAAAGTAAAGCCGAAGATTGCAGAACTTTTCTATAATAATTTGTTAAAAAATGAAGTTGAAGGTGATATCGCAAAGCAGTTAATTGATATTATACAGAGCAGGGTTAAGGATAACGCAAATATCAATGATGCTGGAGCGGTACTATATAACCTGATTTCCGGTATACTTGGCAAACCGGAGACACTTAAGCTGAGGGAGGATGGCAAACCTACCGTGGTAATATTTGTAGGACCAACGGGAGTGGGAAAGACAACTACTTTAGCTAAAATTGCAGCAAATTATTCTCTTAATCAAAAAAAGAAAGTCGGTCTAATAACAGCCGATACCTATAGGATAGCAGCAGTAGAACAACTTAAAACATATGCTGAGATACTGGGAATGCCAGTGGAAGTAATTTACTCCATAAATGAAATTAATGATGCAAAAGATAAGTATCAGGATAAGGATATTATACTTATTGATACTGCAGGAAGAAGTTATAGAAATAAATCTCAGTTTGATGAACTTAAAATGCTGGTTGATGCTTCACACGCAGATGAAGTGTTCCTCGTGCTCAGCACTACTACAGGGGTGAGAAATTGCAGAGATATACTGGCAAGTTATGATTTCCTTAAAGACTATAAGTTGATATTTACCAAATTAGATGAGACACCAGCCCTTGGAATTATCTTGAATGCAAGGCGGTTGACCAATAGAAATTTGTCTTATGTTACTATCGGACAGAGTGTGCCTGATGATATTGAAGTTGCTAATATCGATAAAATCACAAAAAATCTATTAGGGAGTATTTCGTAGATGATGGACCAGGCAGAAAGACTAAGGCAAATAATAGACAACTTAAAACTGAGACAGGCTGTGAGTCAGGCGAATCTCCTTAACAACATGCGAAAGAAAACAGCTAAGGTAATAACTGTGACAAGCGGTAAGGGTGGTGTTGGGAAGACCAATATAACAGTCAACCTAGCCATAGCGCTTAGTGAGATGGGAAAACGTGTTACAATTTTGGATGCTGACTTTGGTCTGGCAAATATTGATGTATTGCTTGGTATAATACCTAAATACACACTTGTGGATGTTATATATGATAATAAGAACATTTTTGAAGTATTGTCAGAGGGACCTAAAAATATAAGATTTGTTTCGGGAGGTTCCGGTGTTGAGGAACTCGTGAAACTTGATAAGGTCCAGCTCGAAAAGTTCTTAGGTAACATTTCACTGCTAGACAAACTGTCCGATGTAATACTCATTGATACTGGTGCAGGCCTGTCGGATAATGTTATGAGCTTTGTAATGGCAGCGGATGAGGTTCTCCTTGTGACAACACCTGAGCCTACTTCCATTACCGATGCCTATGCGCTTATAAAGATGGTATCCAATAGGGATAAGGACAAGAAAATAAAGGTTATAGTAAACAGGGCGGAAAGTGCAAATGAAGCCAATGATATACTCAATAAATTATCTATAGTAACTGATAAGTTTTTAGAATTGAAGTTAGAACCGCTAGGATACATACTCCAGGATGAAATGGTTATAAAGGCAGTAAAAATGCAGCAACCTTTTGCACTAAGTTTTCCAAAATGTCAGGCATCAAGACATATAAAAGATATCAGCTCCAAGATTTTAGATGTTAAGAATGATAAGTCTGGTATGGAGAACACGGGTATAAAAAGTTTTGTCAGCAGGCTGGTTAATCTATTGAACACTTAACGGCAATAGAAAGGTTTTAATCGGGTGATACCTTAATCTGCATGGGGGATCAAAATGAAATATAGTGATTTGAACTTAGGATTAAAACTGGAATTACAGCTTTTAGGGTACGATGGAAGAAGGATTGACAAGCCCTTTGTCAGTGAGTTTGAGTGGGCTGTAGGTAACGATACTGTTTTTATCGCTGCCCCTATACATGAAGGAAGGTTGTATCCTGTACAGATTGGTACAAGAGTGATAATTTCATTTATAAAAGAGAACAATCTCTTTGAGTTTGAAGCGATAGTTATTGATAGGGAAAGTAAGCACAATTTGGCACTTTTGAAGATTCAGGCAATTGGTCAGATTGAGAAGGTTCAAAGACGAGAGTTTTTCAGGTTTGACTGTTGTGTGCCTGTTAACTATAGAGAGGTTCAATTACCGAAACAGGAATTTAAGGAAGACATTCAATTTATAAAGACAGTAACCAGGGATATAAGCGGCGGTGGCTTGTGTATGCGCCTCAAAGAACCAGTCGAGCAGGATAAATTGATAGAGTGCGAATTGTTTATTACAAGTAAAATTAATTTCTTTGGAAGAGTTGTAAGGCTTACAAAATACGACACTATACAGGGAATATACAGATACGAAATAGGAGTTGTTTTTGAGAAGATTGACGCAATTGTAAGAGAAAAAGTTGTTGGCTATATATTCCAAGAGCAGAGAAGACTTTTAAAAAAGGGTTGATTTATGGCTATGGAGAAACATTATAAAGAGAAAATTAAAGTATTGGTAGTTGATGATTCGGCCTTTATGAGAAAAGTTATATCGGATATTCTCGGCAGTGATGAGGAGATTGAGGTGGTTGATACCGCAAAGAGTGGTATTGATGCACTTGAAAAGGCTGTAGAACTAAGACCGGACGTAATTACCCTGGATGTAAAAATGCCTGAAATGGATGGGCTTGAATGCTTAAGGGAGCTTAACAGGCTTGGAAAAATACCTGTTATTATGCTTAGCAGTGTTACAAAAGATGGGGCAGAAGCCACTATTCAGGCGCTTGCTGATGGTGCTATTGATTTTATAACAAAACCATCAAATATATTTAATATGAATGGGGAAGAAAAAAGAAAAGAGATAATAGAAAAGGTAAAAATAGCGAGATATTCGTTACGCGATTTAAATATTAATAAGCATCCTAAAAGCAAAAAAATGCAGGTTGAAAATAATGCTAATGATGCAATCTCTAATCTAGTACTAATTGGAACATCTACAGGAGGGCCAAAAGCGCTTCAAGATGTTATTCCATTGATCCCTGAAAATGTAAACGCAGCATTTCTGGTTGTTCAACATATGCCAGCTGGATTTACAAAATCTTTGGCTGATAGATTGGATGGTATTAGTAAGGTAAACGTAAAGGAAGCCGAAAATGATGAAAAAATAAAAACAGGTTATGTATATTTAGCCCCAGGAGATTACCATATGATAGTAGAGAAATATGATGACAATAATTTAAAAATTAAGCTGACTAAAGATCCGCCCGTAGGAGGGCATAGACCTTCTGTGGATGTAATGATGGAGTCGGTTTCAAATACAGGGTTTAAGAATATTATAGCGGTAATAATGACAGGGATGGGCGGGGATGGAAGTGAAGGAGTTAAAATGTTAAAGAATATTAACAAGGCGAAAATAATTGCTCAGGATGAAAATACATGTGTTGTTTTTGGAATGCCGAGGGTAGCAATCCTTACAGGAGTTGTAGATGTCGTAACACCACTTAATGAAATTACCGGTGAGATTATGAAAATTGTGGGGGTGCATAAATAATGGATATGAGTCAATACCTGGAAATTTTTATTGATGAAACAAAAGAGCATTTACAAGGGTTAAACCAATCATTGCTTCAGCTTGAACAAAACCCGCAGGATATATCTACTTTGAATGAAATATTCAGGGTAGCTCATACATTAAAAGGTATGGCTGGCACTATGGGCTTTAACAAAATGGCAAAACTGACTCACGATATGGAAAATGTTTTACATGCGCTAAGAAGTAATGAGATTAAAGTAACTCCTAATTTGGTAGATATATTGTTTAAGTGTCTGGATGCCCTCGAAAACTATACGGAGAATATAGTGAATACTGGGGGTGAGGGTAATAATGAATATAACGATATAATCTCAGAGCTTGGCAATGCTGTGAATAAAAAGGCGGTAGAGCCGACTGCACAGAAAGCTGCAACTGTACACAAAACTGAGAATACTGAACAAGAGGCTGAAATTAATACTCATGCCACAGCACAGTTCAAACTTAACCAATATGAGCAAAATGTTGCTTACAAAGCAAAAGAGATGGGTATGAATGTATTAAAGATCACTGTAGTTCTAAACAAAGGCTGTGTTCTAAAGTCAGCACGTTCATTCATAATATTCCAGACGCTTGAAAGACATTCGGAAATAATAAAATCAGAACCAAGAGTTGAAGACATAGAGGATGAAAAATTTGATTTTGAGTTTACTGTTGTATGCGTAACAAAAGAAGAGCCAGATGTTTTTGTAAAAGATATTAATAGTATTGCAGAGATTGATGAAGTTATTATTAATACTTTAGGTTCAACTGATTTTCAGCCATCTCCAATGCAAGAAGAATGTTCAGTTTCAAATCAAACTGATTCATGTGAATCTAATACAAATTCTGAAGCTGATTGTTCAGCGGAGACAAAACAGGATACAAATGCTCAGGGTGCTTCAGCGCATAAGACCAAAACAGGTAAGACGGTTAGGGTTGATATTGACAGGCTTGATGTTTTAATGAATCTTGTCAGTGAGCTTATTATAATAAAGACCAGACTTGAAGGATTAGAAGGCGGAGAAAGATCACAATCTTACAGTGAAGCTGTAGAGTACCTTGAACGTATCACAACCAACCTCCATGATGCTGTTATGAAGGTAAGAATGGTGCCTGTTGAAATGGTATTTAACAGGTTCCCAAGAATGATAAGAGACGTTGCAAGGGAACTGAAAAAGGAGATTGTCCTCAACATGTCCGGTGAGGAGACAGAACTTGACAGAACTGTTATTGATGAAATAGGAGATCCGTTAATTCACCTTCTTCGTAACTCAGCTGACCACGGAATTGAGTCTATAGAAAAAAGAAAAGAAATTGGCAAACCAGCAAGCGGGCAAATCAACTTAAGAGCTTACCAGGATGGTAACAATGTTGTAATTGAAGTTGAAGATGATGGACAGGGAATAAATCTTGAAAAAGTTAAAAAGAAGGCAATTGAAAAAGGCCTTGTTAAAAAGGATATTGCAAACACGTTATCACAGAAGGATATAATAGACTTCTTGTTTAAGCCATCTTTCAGTACGCAGGATCAGATAACGGATTTATCGGGACGTGGCGTAGGCTTGGATGTGGTAAAAACCAAAATAGAGCAGCTTGGTGGGGTTGTAGAGGTTGAAACGGAATCGGGCAAGGGTAGTAAATTTATAATAAGGCTGCCGCTTACATTGGCTATTATCCAAGCTTTACTCGTAACAATAGGTGAGGAGAAGTACGCTATACCGCTTAACAGCACTAAAGAAATATTAAAGGTATCTCCTGATCAGATAATGATGGTACAGAAACAGGAAGTAATTATGATCAGAAATACTGTTATACCGCTTGTAAGGCTTGATAAGATATTGGAAGTACCTAAGAATGATACTAAGAGTGCAAAACAGTTAACTGTTGTTATCGTTAAAAAGGGTGAAAGATTATCTGGTTTTGTGGTAGATTCATTGATTGGACAACAGGAAATTGTTATAAAGTCTTTAGGAAAACTTCTTTACGGAATCAAGTGTATAGCGGGTGCTACGATACTTGGAGATGGAAACGTTGCTATGATATTGGATGTAAATTCACTGGCTATATAGGAGGGAGTTGAAAAAATGGAAGACGTTATCAATGTTGAAGGAAAGCAATATGTCGTATTTATGTTGGGCAAGGAAAACTATGGAGTGGATATTCAAAAGGTAACGACTATTGAAAAGATAATGCCATATGCAAGAGTACCTAAAACTCCTGATTATGTAAAAGGTGTGATAAACTTAAGGGGAGAAATCGTACCGGTAATGGATATTAGAACCAAGTTTGGAATGGAAGTAAGCGAGGAGACGGAAGAGACAAGAATTATCATTATTAAAATAAATGAAATTTCTTTAGGGATAATCGTAGATGAAGTAGATGAGGTCCTTAATTTGACAGAAGAGTCTATTGAGAACGTAGCAAACTTTACAAATGACCTTTCAATGGATTATATCCTAGGAGTAGGTAAGGTTGACGGAAGAATAGTAACGCTCTTAAACCTTGAAAAAATCATTGATATATCGGAAAATAACGATCAGGGAGAGTAACCGCTATGACAGTGAATTTTGATAACTTCAATAATTATGAAATTGATGTTTTGAGAGAGATTGGAAATATTGGTGCAGGTAATGCGGCAACTGCTCTTGCTAAAATGATCAATAAGAAGGTTGACATGGAAGTACCGAAAGTAAAGGTAATGGAATTTAAGGAAGTAAACGAAATGCTCGGTGGTGCGGAATTACCGGTAGTTGGTTTGCTGCTTAAAATGACCGGTGATCTTTCGGGAAGCATAATGTTTATTTTGGAAAACAATGCAGCTCACATCCTTATAAATATTCTAATGGGGAAACCTACTGAGAATAGGTCGGATTTTGATGAAATTGAAGTGTCTGCATTAAAGGAATTAGGAAATATACTTTCCGGGTCTTATATGTCAGCTTTGTCAACTCTTACGGGACTTAATATACTGCCAACTGTACCGGAAATTGCAATTGATATGGCTGGTGCAATTATAAGTGTTCCGGCAATAGAGTTTGGAAAGCTTGGAGATACTGTTTTATATATTGAAACAGAGTTTAGTGAAGGAACTACCAAGGTACTGGGGGATTTCTTTCTGGTTCCGGATATTGATTCATATGAAGTGCTATTAAGGGCATTAGGGGTTATGAGCTGATGGAGAACACTATAAAAGTTGGTATGGCCGACTTGCAGGCTGCATGCCATCCAGCTGTATTAACAACATTAGGCTTGGGTTCATGTGTTGGCATAGCCTTATATGATAGAAGTACATGTACAATTGGCTTGGCTCATGCCATGCTTCCAGACAGTACACAAGCCAAAAATATGACAAATATTGCTAAGTTTGTAGACTCTTCACTTGAAGCCCTTATTGGCCAAATGATAAAACTAGGTGCCAATAGGAGCAAAATCGTTGCGAAGCTTGCAGGTGGAGCGCAGATGTTTAATTTTTCACAGTCATCTGATTTAATGAGGATTGGGTTAAGAAATGTTTTAGCTGCCAAGGAAAGGCTTGAATTGCTAAGAATTCCTCTTATATCTGAAGATACAGGTGGAAATTATGGAAGAACAATTGAACTTAATTCATCTAATGGTATTTTGCTTATAAAAACTATAGGATATGGTGTAAAGGAAATATAAGTTATTACTAATTTTACAAAATACCCCTAGAGAGGGATTTGAAATGGATTATATCCATAAGTTACCATTTATTTTGGGAGCTTCAATGGCAGTTATAATTGGAGTGGTAAGTAATAAAACAGGTGTTGAATCAAAAATAATCTACATAAGAATGTCTGTAGGTTTGATTGCCTTTTTTGTTTTGGGTTTATATATAAGAAGCATTATTTGTAAAATTGATGAAGAAATAAGAAAAAGAAAGGAAGAAGAATTAAGACAGAAGGAAGAGTTGGAAAATGCCCAGATAGGTGATGGACAAAATCATACAGTTGATTACAGGGTTGATGACAATAATTTCGAACTTGATTTAAATATGGGTAAAGATGAAAAACTTTATGATGAAGAGTTTACACCATTAAGTGTCAACAGCGTTACAATAAACAAGGATGTTAAGGATAGCGGTCGGTAAGATGATATTACTTATTTAGCTGTTAGGACAATGTAGTATATGGATTGATAAATATAAAAATATACTGGCAATGGGGGATTTTAAATGTCGACATCTACTATCAAACAACAAGAAATGTGGCGTCAATACAGTGATACAAAGGATCCTGCTATTAAAGAAAAGTTAATAATTGAATACTCGCACATTATTAAATATGTGGCTGGAAGGCTAAGCATATATTTTGGATCAAATGTTGAGTATGATGACCTTATCGGTTATGGTGTTTTTGGACTGATTGATGCGATTAACAAGTTTGATATTAACAAGGGTGTTAAGTTTGAGACCTATGCCTCATTAAGAATAAGAGGAGCAATAATTGATAGCATTAGAGAACTTGATTGGGTACCAAGATCGTTAAGACAAAAGAACAAGGAACTTGAACGGGTTTATACTGAAGTGGAAAATGAGTTGGGACATTCAGCAACAGACCAGGAAGTAGCTCAAAAACTTGGAGTTTCAGTGGATGAATTTTATAAACTATTGAATGAAGTAAATCTGTCCTCATTAATATCACTCGAAGAATTTTTGGAGCAGAATTATGAGGCTGGTGTTAATATAGCCGGAGGTTGTAAGGAAGATAGACCCGAAGGGTATATGGAAATTACAGAGCTTAGGGAAATATTAGTGGATGCTATTGGTAAGCTTCCAGAAAAAGAGAAGACAGTTGTTTCTTTTTATTACTTTGAAGATTTGACTTTAAAGGAGATTAGTGAGATAATGAAAGTGTCTGAATCAAGAATATCTCAATTGCACACCAAGGCGATTCTAAGACTTCGAGGAAAATTAGCACGTCACAGAACTATTCTAGCTGAGTAGGTAATTTTACTTTATTTTTATAAATATAACTTAAAACTGAAGAAAAGGGGGGAAGTCTGTATGATGGATAATACTGGCGGTTCGTCTTCCAATAAGCTTAATGAAGGGTTTTATGAGTTGGAATATAGAGAAAATGGTATATATCTTATTGTTCACCCTTCTATAGGAAGAGGGAAAAGAGTCGAATCCAGAGATATAGTTGATAGACTGACTCGAAAAAAGGTAAAGAATTTTAAAAAAGAAATTATTGATCTCGCCTGCCAAAAAGCTGATAGAATGCCGCTATGTATAGCTGAACCCCAAGAAGAAGTAAAAATTGATGCCCAGGTAAGTGTAACAGTTTCCGCGGATAAGATGAAGGCGGCAATTGTAATAAGTCCTCCTGACGGAGGTAGAGCGGTTAATATTCAAGATGTTATAGAAGCCTTGAATAAAAATGGCGTATGTTATGGTATAAACAAGACAAACCTGGAAAACGTAATAAAATACCCCGTTTACGATGAAACTATCGTTATGGCTGAAGGTACAATGCCAATAAACGGCCAGAGTGGAAAAGTCCATTTTTATTTTGACACAAATAAGGATAGAAAGCCAACTATATTGGAAGACGGAAGAGTTGATTTCAGGGATTTGAACATTATTGAAAGCGTAGAGCACGGAAAAGTATTATGTTCACTTATTCCTCCTCTTGCGGGAGTGGCTGGAAAAACGGTAGTAGGTACTGATATACCTGCTTTAGACGGCAAGCCTGCGAAGCTTCCAAGAGGAAGAAATGTTGAAATAACTGAGGATGAACAGAGCCTGATTGCATTAATTGATGGTCAGGTAAATTATATTGATGGAAAAGTAAATGTTTTTTCAAATTATGAAATACCTGCTGATGTTGACAACTCAACCGGCAACGTAAATTTTATCGGCAATGTTATTGTAAGGGGTAATGTACTTTCAGGTTTCACGATTGAAGCTGGTGGTACAGTTGAAGTATGGGGTGTGGTTGAGGGTGCAACAATTATAGCAGGTGGAGACATAATTTTAAGAAGAGGAATGCAGGGAATTGGAAAAGGCGTTCTCATAAGTGGTGGAGACATAATTGCAAAATATATAGAAAACAGCACTATTGAAGCTAAAGGAGAAATTAAGTCTGAAGCTATAATGCACAGCAATATAAAATGCGGAAACAAGCTTGAGTTATCCGGTAAGAAAGGACTTCTTATCGGAGGTGTTTGCAAGGTTGGCAAGGAGATAATTGCAAAAGTTATTGGGTCATATATGGCTACGGTTACAGAAATTGAAGTTGGTGTTGACCCGTCATTAAAAGAGCGGTATAAACAAATAAGAGATGAAATAGTATCAATAGAAGAGGATGTAAAGAAGGCTGATCAGGCAATTACCATTTTAAAGAAGATTGAGGCTACAGGTAATTTGACTCCTGAAAAGCAGGAAATTATGGCAAAGAGTGTAAGGACTAAGGTTTACTTTTCAAATAAAATCAATGAACTAAAACAGGAAATTGCCATTATAGAGCAAAGACTTCAGGAAGAAGCGCACGGAAAAGTAAGGGCGCATAACTTCATATATCCCGGAACTAGAATTTCAATCGGCACCTGTATGATGTATGTAAAGGAAAATCTGCAATATTGCACTATATACAGGGATGGGGCGGATGTAAAAGTTGGACCAATTGATAAGGCATAGCTTTGGTTTTATGGTGAAAGGATGATATAACATGTCCATTAAACCTATTGACTTTCAAGTACAAATCCCAAAGACTAATGAAGTGTCTAAAATTCATAGTGAAGATCAGCATAAAAATGATGCTATTCAACAGCAGCAAACTAATTTGAATCAGCACAAAGCAGAAGATAGTATCAACCTGGTACATTCACGTGATAATACTCAGAAATCAAAAATCAATGAAAAGAAAGATAAAAATTCAAAAGAAAAGAAGGAAAAAGGAAATAAAAAGAGAAATTATAATAACGACAGTTCATTGGAAGAAGAGCAAACCAGTATAATTGATATCAAGCTTTAAGAAACAATTGGAAGGTATATTTTTTGATTTATAAGTTATCTTATTAACCTACGAAGGATAAATTTAAGGAGTGTTCTTATGACAGGCTTTTATACAAGTATAATGTTCATAGGTATAATTCTTATAGTTGTATCTCTTATTTGGATTGCCTTTGACAGAAAGAAATCGTTTGATACTGAACTTCGGATTGACGAGAAAAAGGCAGAGCTGATCAGAATAATAAGGGATGCAGAGATGATGGTTGAAGAGCTAAATAAGTTTTCAGATTATGTAGTAACCCAGATTGGAGAAAAGAACAGCGAGATGACTGCAAATTTTAAGGAAGCAGACGGTTTGATAGAAACTATGAGGATAGAGACTAGCTGTTTCTATGAAAGCTTAAAATTACAGAATGAGGTGGCTGGAAATAGTTATTCTGTTGGTGTAAAGCATAGAGTTGTAGACAATAGCTTAAGTAAAAAGAGTGATCAGGTGCCGGTAAATTTTGAAGAGACTAATGTACCTGTCGGAAAAAGTTTAAAGAGTACTTCACATACAAAAGTAAAGGATAAGGTAATACCTATAAACAGCAAACATAATGAAGTTATTTCGCTTGCGCAAAAAGGTTTGAACGAAACAGAAATAGCGCGAAAGTTAAATATGGGTAAAGGTGAGATTCAACTTATTCTTGGCGTTAATCGATAGCAAAAAGCTACACAGTATTTTTTTCTAAAAGCGCATAGGCGCTTTTTTGTGGTTAGGAGGGAGTATTATGCAGAATTTTCATGTAAAAAGTATTTTGCTTGGAATTGGTATAGGGATTGTTTTAACTGCTTTTATAAGTATAATTTATTCGGCCGGAAATAAGCAGCAAATGAGTAAGGAAGAAATAATTGAAAGAGCAAAGCAGTATGGTATGGTTTTTAGCGAAGAACTCATAGTTGATGCAGCAGATCAAAGCAAGGAAAATAAAGAAGAGAAGGATAAAAGCAACACAGTTGGAAATGATGCTTCAAAGGATGAACAGAAAGCAGCACCTGAGACAAAAGAAACCAATGCCCCCAAGGGAACTGTTGGGCAAGTAAAGTCCGAAGGGAATAGTTCATCCGGTACAGAGACAGTAAAAAATTCAGAAACAGAAACTGCCAACAATCATATTAACGAGGATGTTGTTGTTAGCATCCTGCCTGGTTATACATCTGAAATTGTTGCCCAAAGGCTTCTTGAGTTAGGTCTCATTAATGATGCCGATGGTTTTGTCAATGATCTTATAGCAATGAATCTTGAAGGTGATATTCAAGTCGGTGATTTTAAAATAAAAAAGGGAAGCACTAATGCTTCTATTGCAAGGGTAGTTACTATGACTCAGGGCTAGAGAGTATCGTAAAGTGTTTGGTTAATGGGTCTTTATTAGAAATTTGTAAATATGGGGCAGTGTCAAGATGGGGGAAAACCCCATTTGACACTGTCCTTAATTTTATAGGTATAAACTAGCAGAAGAATAAATGGGAAATATTTGATGTTTGAGCAGAACCAATGCTATACTGTAAACAAATTTTCTATTACAAGAGGAGAGGAAAGATGAGACAAAAGTTGATAATAGTGATTTTAATGGCATTTATACTTTGCGGCTGTAGTATTGCTCAAGCTGAGATTAATCCTAAAATTGAAGTGAGTTCATATTCAGAGCAAATAATAGAGCTTAAGCAGACATATAATCTGGATATAAACTGCGATTCAAGCGATATAGAGTTGTACACATGGAATAACAGTGATATAAAGTTCGAAATAACCAAGAGAGTTCGGGGCGCGTATAAAAAGGAAGTACTTTCAAAAAGACTTGAAGATTTTGAGGTGGAAATTAAAAATGAGAATAATTCTGTATTCTTAAAAAGCCGCTGTAATGGAGGAAATAAAAATGCTCTCGACAGGAGTGTAGATTTAAAGATATATGTGCCTAAAGTAATAGAGACTATGAACTATAAAGTTGATGCCGGAAACATCAAGTTTTTTGATGATATACAGGGAGTTTTAAAGGCGGAGCTTAATAATACCAACTTAGAAATAAATAGGTTTGATGGTGTTTTGAATGTTACTGGTAATATGGGAAATGTGAAGGTTTTAAGTGGTAAAATAAGTGGATGCTCCAAAATTGAAAAGTATAATGGAAATATAAGTATAAAATCAGAATTTGATGAAAATGGAGAATACATTTTTAATACAAGCAAGGGACATATAGATATATATGCTCCTTCCAATACAAAATTGGGTTTTGAAACAGTGGGAGAGTTGGAAATAAACGAATTTGATGATGCTGAGAATTTTGGCCGTACCAGGAGCAGTGAAGTAAAGCTAAATGACAAGCCGGTAAAAGTTCGCGTTAATAGCGAAATGGGCAGAATTGCGATAAGAAAATATTAACTATGCTTTTCCTTTTTTTTATGCTAAAATAGAATATAAGAAATATAAACCATGGTAATGGAATTTTTAATATGTTGGCATTTTTCAATGCCACTTTTATTGTTTTCAAACATCTTATAAAAAGAGGAAATTTACTCATGAGGAAAAGAACATTAGTTTTTTTTATTATCTTTTTTATTATGTTGGGGTCTATTGGATTACTATATGTTTTGAACAACAGGAGTTTACAAACTGTTGTTGTAGATAACGAAGATGATATACCTGGTGCTTCAGTCAGCACATCTGCTTATTCAGCACAGTCCAATGAAAGCATTAAAATTAAACCAACAGTTCAACCTACAAGTCAGACTTCAACGGAACCCTTAAAAATTGTAGCAGTGGGTGATATTTTGCTTGGCAGGGGTGTAGAGACAAAGCTTAAGAAGTCTAATAAAGATTATAGTTATCCTTTTCTTGAAGTAGCCGATATTCTAAAAAAAGGGAGTGTCGTATTTGCCAACCTTGAAGAGCCTATAACGTCAAGGACACGTTCACTTGTCGGAATCAAGCAGGGGGGAAAATTCGTATTAAAAAACCAGGTCGAAGCAATTAAAGGACTTGAGTATGCAGGCTTTAATTTGTTTAGTCTTGCAAATAATCACATATTGGATTATTACGAAGAAGGTTTGTATGATACTCAGGCAATTTTAAAGGAACATGGAATGGCTTACAGCGGAGCAGGTAAAAATATTGATGAGGCAAGGAAGCCTGCAATTATTGAGAAGAACGGCATCAAGATAGGACTTCTTTCATATACCGACATGGCTGAAGTAACTTATAAGGGGAATCCGCCGCTTATGTTTATTGCAGGTGAAAAAAAAGCTGGTGTTGCGAAAAGACCAATAAAGTTTGATGATTCAATAAAAAGTGATGTTGAAAAATTACGAAAAGAAGTTGACATAGTAATGGTATCTCTACACTGGGGAAATGAAGAAAACTTTGGGGTATGGGATAGCCAAAAGGAATTTGCACATAATCTTATGGATAGCGGAGTGGATGTTATATTAGGTCACCATCCGCACCAATTTCAAGGGATTGAAATGTATAAGGGCAAACCGATATTTTATAGCCTGGGCAATTTCATTTTTGACCAGAATGATCCTGAAAACCAGGAATCATTTATTATAAACATGGAGTTTAAGGATAAAAAGTTGGTTGGCTTGGAAGGAATTCCAGTAAGGACTATTGACAAGATGCAGGTTGTGCCCCAAAAAGGTGGAAATGCAAAGAATATTTTAGATAGAGAAGTAGCTTTATGCAAGGAATTAAATACAAAGTGTGAAATTAAGGAGGACAAGCTGATTTTTGATTTGAGTTCCGGAGTACGATAGGGGGTAATAAAAAGGAGGTCTGTATTGGTGAAAATAATCAAGTGTTTATTTTGTAGTAATCCTACAAAGGTAGATAGGATTAACATCAAGAAAAAGATCAATGGCAAGATTGTTACGTTGACAAACGCTCCTGTTTTTTATTGCGCGAACTGTAAGGAAACTTTTATTTCAAAGGAAGCCCAGGATGTATTAATTGAAATACGTGAAAAACGTCTTGATGAAAAAAAGATTCTATTTAACTTTGATGAAATGGCAAAAGCTAAATAAAAGAAATTGTCAGGTAATAAATTATAATAAGAATAGCAAAAATTTTGAGATGAATAATGCGTTTCAGGTGAAGACCTTCACCCGAAACGCATTATTCATCTATAACGCTAAGTTCAATTTTAGTTTTTTCAGCTACTATAGCTTTTGGTTTTGGAATTGACTTCTTTTTAACCTCTAATGAGTTAAATACGCTTAAATCCAACCTATCAAAAGTTTTGGAAAAGATTTGAGCGGTATACCTGGCGTCGGCAAGTGCTCTATGAAAGCTTTCACCGACGTCAATTTCAAGTACATTAATGGCATTTTCAAGGCTGTATCTTTGGCCTGCTGGAACTTCGTATATTGATGATACCTGCTTTTGAAGATCAATATTTTTTTTGAGCCAGCTGGTCGTGATCTTGTTGTTCTTACAGTTTACCAGCAAATGGTGAACATCATCATGTCCCCAACTGATCAATATGGAATTGTCTCCAATCCACTTGCGGAAACTTGAAATTATTTCCTTGAAACTTTCAGCGTTATTAACATCTTCCTGTGTGATCTTGGTTTTCCTTTTTACTACAGGAAATAATTTTTTAAAATAGTGTGGCTTTATGAAAGCCTGAAATGTATCAATTTCTTTTAAATCACTATCTAATTTGATAGCTCCAATTTCAATAATTTCATTAGGAAGCTTGCTTTTAAACGGTTTGCTGTTAAGTTCAAGGTCGTATATTATATAATTCATTATTCTCTCTTCTTTCTATATAGTTATATTCTATGGATTTATTCATTATTTCATGCAATTAAAAGTAATACTCAAACTATACCACATAATACGAAAAAATGGGAGAGAATTAATAAATTTATACTTGTGAAAATACAATGGTTACTGTATTCCCATTTTTCTATTTAGGAGTTTGTTTTGTCAGGTTTGGAATATTTGTTAGAAATATACATCATGAGTTTTGTGGATGCATAGAAGATGATCAAAACAACAAAAACACCAGCAAGCCCTATACCTGATATTTTTAGACCATTATATACATTTTTTAAATTTATGCTAATGGTTGATATATACCATATAAACAAAGCTACTAAAGCAATGCCAACAATTATACCTGCAACAGTAAGTACAGTTTTCTTTGAATTATTTGAATTCATATTACTTCACCTCAATTAAAAGAATGTGGGTACTAAAGCTAAAAGCATTCCTCCTGCCACAACAGAGCCAAGCTGGCCGGATACATTTGCACTAATAGACTGCATAATTATAAAGTTGGTTGGATCCTCTTTTGTAGCCATTTTCTGAATTACCCTTGCAGACATCGGAAATGCAGAAATTCCGGCAGCACCAATCATTGGATTAACCTTGTTCTTTAAGAACAAATTGAGGAATTTTGCAAAGAGAACTCCACCTGCGGTATCAAATATAAATGCAACAAGACCTAAGAGAAGTATGAATAGAGTGTCTTTCCTTAAGAAGGCTTCAGCAGTCATTGTTGAACCGATTGTAACCCCAAGAAGTATTGTAACAAGATTAGCTAACTCGTTTTGTGCGGCTTGTGATAGTCTCTCCAAAACACCACATTCTCTAATCAAGTTTCCGAACATTAATAGACCTACGAGAGAAACACTTGCCGGAGCAACAATACCAGCAATTACTGTTATTACGATAGGGAAAAGGATTTTTACTACTTTTGGAACATTAACCTGTTTGTAATCCATTCGTATAAGTCTCTCTTTTTTTGTGGTTAATAGCTTTATAACAGGGGGCTGTATAATAGGAACGAGGGACATATACGAATAAGCAGCAACAGTAATAGCACCTACTAGAGCCGGGTTTTCCGTTATAAATCTTTTTGCTACAAAGATAGCGGTTGGACCATCAGCGGCACCTATAATACCTATTGAAGCTGCTTCGCCTAAATCAAAACCAAGTAGAAGTGCTATCATCATTGTAGCGAATATACCAAATTGTGCGGCAGCACCGAAAAACAACATAAATGGATTTTGCAGTAAAGGTCCAAAATCAATCATTGCACCTACTGCAACAAAGATAAGTACAGGAAATAGATCATTCAAAATACCGTTATTATAGAGGAAAGTCAATACACCTTCATCTCCGATAGCGGCTGAAAATGGTATATTTGCCAGTATTGCCCCAAAGCCTATTGGTAGAAGAAGTGTAGGTTCGTACTCTTTAGAGATGGCAAGATAAATCAGGATTCCAGCGATAGCAAACATAATCAGGTTCATTGGAGTAAAATTGGTAATACCTTTTAGTAGTTCTTGCACAAGAGAGCCCTCCTTTAGTTTATAAAGTTTTTCCAACTACAGTATATTTTTTTTATGAGTTTATTTCAAGTATTTTAGTACATTATATTAAATTATTATGGTATTATTTTATATAAAAAATGCAAATGCTTTATTTGGCGTGTTGGTGGTAGTATTAGGATTTTTTATATCTTATTGAATATTGATTTGTTGCAAAATATGTTGGTATCTACATAGAATGATTTAGGAATATTTTTATCTTCCAATATTCGGGGAGGTGTTGGTGTGTACAACGAAATTAGAAGAAAAGAACTGATTGACATTTTAATTAGTCCTAGCAGGGGTAATATTTCCGAAGTTTTGGAAGATGTTCATCCTGAAGATTTGCTTGACGCCATTAGGCAGTATGAAGGGGATAGATCATTACTATTTGAAAAGCTGCCCGAGGATATGCTGGCATCGATTATTGATCAGGCTCACGATGATGAAAAGGCAGAACTTCTTGAACTTTTCCCAGATCCGATAAAGGCAAAGGTAATAAGAGAGATGTCTTCTGATGAGCTCGTAGATTTGCTTGGAACGGTTACGCCGGAGGAAGCTGATGAATTGCTTGTCAGGATTGACGATGATGAAGCCGGGATAATTAAACAACTATTAAGCTATGACCCTCATACTGCCGGTGGTATAATGGCAACGGAGTTCATTGCAATAAAAGAAAACATGACTATTGGCGAAACATTAAAATATTTGCAGGATGAAGCGCCTGAAGCAGAAACTGCATATTATGTGTACGTTCTTGATGAAATTGGAAAGCTTAAGGGGGTAGTTTCATTAAGGGATATTGTAATCAGTAATTTTGATGTGATTGTGTCACAAATAGTTAATGAAAATGTAATTAGAGTAACCGTTGATATGGATCAGGAAGAAGTAGGTCATATCTTTGAAAAGTACGGATTTCTTACAATTCCTGTTGTTGATGAAATGGAAAAGATGATTGGAATAATCACTGTTGACGATATTATTAAGATTGTAAGAGATGAAGATACGGAAGATATTTATAGATTGGCAGGTATAAGTGAAGGGGAGAAGATACAGGGCGCTATTGCGGATTCTGTGAAGAGAAGGCTACCATGGCTGTTTGTAAATCTTTTAACGGCACTTCTGGCTTCTCTGACAGTGAGCTTGTTTGAAGGTACAATACAAAAAATTGTTGCCCTTGCATCATTTATGCCTATAGTAGCAGGAATGGGAGGTAATACAGGAACGCAAACCCTTACAATTATTGTGCGTTCAATCGCTTTGGGTGAGCTTACCTATGAAAATGCAAAGAGGGTACTGTTTAAAGAGATTGGAGTTGGTGTAGTTACAGGAGTATCCATTGGACTTGCGGCAGCTTTTTTGGGCTTTATCATTGAAGCAAGCGTAGTTTTTGGTGTGGTTCTCGGTACTGCGATGCTTCTCAACATGATAGCAGCAACATTTGCGGGATATTTGGTTCCAATGATACTAAAAAAGATAGGTGTAGACCCGGCTTTGGCATCATCAGTTTTTGTTACAACAGTAACTGATGTTATGGGATTTACATTTTTCCTGGGTTTGGCTACGATATTTTCTAAATATTTTTAATGGTGTTAGGGCTTTTAACCAACGGCTTTCGGTTTTATTACTCTTAACTATTATGTTTGTTCTCTTGACAATTTATAGCTCGGTATAATAAAATACAATTGTTAAAAGCTTGTAATTACAAATTTTTTATATTGGTAAATAGTATTTAGTTTTGTAGCCTAAAAGGTAACGAGACTTTTAATATAACGAATTAATGAGTTATGTTATAAGCCTTTTTTTGTGTCTATATACATAACTAGAAACCAAAGGTTTGAAAGGATGGGGATAAGAACTTACTTTATTTATGGGGATGATGTCCCAAAAATTAGTGGGATTGCATTGGAAATGTTGGTGAAATCGAAAAATAGAAAGGATTGAATTATGTCTACTAAAAAAGCATTAATATGGGTTCTGGTTTGGATGGGACTTGCTGGAATATTTAATTTAGGTGTGTATTTTTATATGGGACCTCAGAAAGCACTTGAGTTCCTCGGTGGGTACGTTATTGAGCAAAGCTTGAGCATTGACAACCTGTTTTTGTTTATTCTGGTGTTTTCTAGCTTTGGTATAAAGCCTCAACATCAAAGGCGAGTTTTAAATTATGGAATAGCGGGAGCTGTTATTCTAAGACTGATATTTGTTTTGTTGGGAATAAAAATTGTTAGTATGTTTCATTGGGTACTGTACATATTTGGATTTGTTTTAATAATAAGCGGCATTAAAATGATGATTAATAAAGAGGAAAATCCCGATTTTGAAAACAACAAAATAATAAAAGTGCTTGGTAAGATTATTCCTATTACTGACAAATTAGAGGGAGAGAAATTCTTTGTAAGAAAGAATAAAATTTTATATGCAACACCTCTATTTGCAATTCTTATTTTGATAGAGTTTACAGATATAATATTCGCAATAGACTCAATACCTGCAATCTTCTCCATTACCCTTGATCCTCGTATTGTCTACACATCAAATATATTTGCTATACTGGGGTTAAGGAATATGTATTTTGTGCTTGGTAAATTGCATGAAAAGTTCGAATATGTAAAATACGGTGTTGCTTTGATTCTTGCGTTTACAGGTGTAAAACTTTTAGTTGAGTTTTTTGAAATTCACATACCTATTGGCTGGTCACTTGGTATAATATTTACAGTTATGATAGGTAGTGTTATTGCATCAGTATTATTTACGAGTAAATCGCACCAAGAACAGGGGAAAGAAAAGAAAATTGCATAAATCATAATAAATAATAGCTAAAGTTGTAATAAAAAGTAAAGTCCTTGATTTCAAGGACTTTACTTTTTATCTGAGTAATTCTAGCGAGCAAATGTCCAAAAATAGAGTGGTACTAAAAGACCAGAGATTTTATTTGGTGCTTAACTATAGCAGAACAGTCGTAAATGTACTATAATTCAAGTGTATAAGTGTTTGAATTGTAGATTTTAGGCAACTAATAAGAATTAAATTTTATTTAATGAATAAAGTATTAATAAATGATAATGATCATATAATTTTAGGAAAAAAGTGTGGGGGAAAAAACATGAATAAGCCATTAATTATAGCGCATAGAGGAGCATCAGCATATGCACCGGAAAATACTTTAAGCTCTTTCAAAAAAGCAGTTCAATTAGGTGCAGATGGTATTGAACTTGATGTCCAACTTTCAAGGGATGGCCATGTTGTAGTAATACATGATACATATGTCAATAGAACAAGCAATGGAAATGGAAGGGTAAGGTCCCTAACTTTAAAGCAACTCAAAGCATTGGATTTTGGAAGCTGGTTTTCAGATGAGTTTAAAAATGAGCCTATCTGCACACTGGAAGAGGTTTTTAGTTATTTAAAGGGTTGGAATGGATTGATAAATGTTGAAATTAAAAGGGAATGGCTGCAATTTACATCGATTGAGAAAAAAGTTGCCGAGCTTATAAAGAAATTTGATAGACAAACTAAGACTATTGTGTCATCCTTCAGCGTATTTTCATTGGCAAAAATAAAAAGAATAAACAAAGATATAAAAACAGGTATTTTATATTCCTCGTCTGCAAAAAAGCCCATAACACACGCTATGAGGATTAAAGCAGATGCAATTCATCCATGGTATCAAAATGTTACGAAGGATATGAAAAAGGATGCTTCTCAAAATAATATAAAAATAAATACATATACAGTTGATAATCCAGATGCAATTAAAAAGCTGGCAGATATAGGAGTAGACGGTATTATAACGAATGTTCCGGATATTGCTCTCAAAGTAGTTAAAAAAGTATAAATATAGAGCTCATAATGATCTTAACTCCGGCTGATATAAATCTCTGACAACCCTATGACAATCTTTCGACTGCCATAAAGCTTTACAAGACTTATATCAACCTTTGCTCAACTATCAGAAATCTCTTAGAAACCTGCTGCAATCTTTCGACTGCAACAAACCTCCAGCATAGTAAATTACTTCACAGGGACTACCAAACCAGTTGGTAGGCTAATGCAGTAATGTTAATGCCTGCGAAACCCCTGATAATCTTAGCTCGAATATTATATATCCCTTTCGACCATACTGCAATAACCTTAGTTACTACAATATAGCCTTACAGAACATATAATGCTCTGCCCGCCGGCTAATACCAAGCCTTAGCGCCAAACTAAAGGGCGAAACCTGATATTAACCTTTGGCCGACTGTTATAAAGCCTTAGTTTGACCTTATAACAATCTTGACTCGATCATCATGAACCCTACGCTATTATTATGATCCGGATTAAAAATAAAATTCGAGGAAATGCATGGAAAATTAATTGATCCTCAAAAATGAGGATTTTAAAATTATAAAGTAAAAGTTCACATAAAGTTCATATAAGTGTGCTATTTTAAAATTACGATAAACTTTGCATGAAAAGGACTGGTCTGAAATAGGCTGGTCTTTTTCTCATTAACTCTATTTTCAATGAAAAGAAAAACCATCGAAATCTACTGATTTCAATGGTCTTTTCTTTTCAAGTTTGGTGCGCCATCGGGGATTCGAACCCAGGGCCCACTGATTAAGAGGAATATGTATTAATGCGTTGAAAGTCGCTTTCTGTAAGGTTTCAGAGTGGTGAAACAGGAAAATACTACAATAATACTACAATTGAATGTTTGTTCATATATTCGTTTGAGATAAAACCAGATATAAGATTCTTACCAGTAAGGATTTTATATGTGGTTTTAATCAAGGTTAATTGCAAAAAATTAACCCTATTTTCAATTTTTTATACAAGGTAATATAAATCTATTACTAATCCTTAAAAACTCTTTAATTGTGTTTTAATTAACTTTATGCACTTTTCAAGTATAAATAGTTAATTAGTAATATAAATATGTGTATACAATAGAAGGTAATTATATATATTTGTAGAAGTATTTATTTGGAATAAGCTAACTAATTTGTGAGGTGAAATAAATGAATTCCAGAATATGTCCAAATTGTGGAGAACAAAATGTATCATCTGTTTTGTATTGTAGTACTTGTGGAACATCGTTAAAAGACCCTGAAGTAGATAATCCTATTAATGAAAAAGAGAGAGATTGTGAAAAAAGATTATCTGTAAAGAAAAAGATTGGAATAGGGATTGTTGTAAGTGTTTTATTAATTACTATTATTTGTATTGTTCAAGCAAACACTATTAATCAAGTAAAGACTTTATATAATCAAGGTAAGTATTATGAGGCACAAGAAAAAGCAGGTGGTGTTTTTATTACTAATGATATAAAAGATATAAACGATAAATTAGAGGTATTAGGTTATGCATCTTTTTATTTAAACTCTGGAAGAGAGGCTGAATTTACAACAGACGATAGAAAATCCATATATGCAAGTAATCTCTTTACGGCATTAGAAAAATGTATTGGTTATTTTGAACAGGCAACAGCAACTGGTTGTTATAATGAACTAAATAAAATAAAGCAAGAATCATTAAGAATATTATTAAAATCGGGTTATTCAGAAACAGATATTAAAGACAATTTGAAATGGAAAATAGAACATGACAAGTACGCTTTTTATCCATTATCTTTTGATAATCGTGATGAGGTAGATAAACAAATCGACCAATTATTTACGAAAACATTAAAAGATGAAGCTAAAAAAATAGAAAATGACTTAAACCCTCTTAGAATAGAAAAAGCATCGATGACAACAGAAGGTGATTATACATATTATACAGGTTCAATTAAAAACTATAGTGATAATATTTACAAGTTTGTTCAAGTTAGAGTTGTTTATATGGATATAAACAAAGAGGTATTAACAACAGATACAAGTTATGCAGTAGGATCAGAAGGTATAAGACCTAATGAAAATGTGCAGTTTGAAGTAATGACTAAAGTTCGTGGTGATGTTAAATATGGTAATATTGAGATAATGGACTATAATAGAAGATGTAATTCAATGGATGGTTGAAACCCAATTAGGCAGAAGAAACCTCTCACCACTTCAAAGAGTACAAATTGCTGAGAAGTATAGACCTGTGTTTAAGAAGAAAGCTGAAGAAAAACAATTAAGTAGTTTAAAACAAAATTCTACCGTTTTGCCGAAATCAGACCAAACGGATGAAAAAATTCACACTCGTGATGAACTTGCAAAAATAGCAAAAGTTGGTCATGATACTTATGGCAAGGCTAAGAAAATTATTGACTTGGATACTAACAATATAAAGATGATAGATACACAACTTGGTAGACGTAATATTACATTAGAACAAAAATCATATCTTCGTGGATTACAGTATGAAAGAGAAAAGAAAAAACAAGGAGAACATAAAGGTAATCAATATTCTCAAATGGAAAAAGGAGAAAATACCCACTTTCCAACTACATCAGAAAGATTAGCAGAACAACATAAAGTCAATGAACGTACCATTCGTGAAGATGCTAGATATGCTAAGGCTGTAGATAAAATAGCTGATACACTTATTCATAAACTAACAATATAAAAATCATAATGAGACTAGATTTAAGATCCTAGATTTCAAGCCTTTGATATCAATGGTTTTAAATGTGGTTTTATTTTTGTAGACTTTACATTCTACGAAAGATTAAAGATTTTCGTAAAAGGAGTTAAATTTCTTCGTCATATATTTTCGTAGATATCAGCTTAATCTACGATTTTTTTTTAAAGTTTCGTAGAGTATCCTTTAAAGAAATCTCAGACACTAATTAATAATATAAATAATAATTAAAGTATGGTGAAGATTAAGCGTGGAAATTAAACATAATTAACCTAAACAAACGAATATGTTGAAATATGACGTAATATAAGTTAAAATAGTATTATAATTATAGTTGGTGGTGTGAATATATGAAATATTTAAGTGATTTAATACCTGAAGATAATGAAAAAAGAAAAATTATTAGTTGTAAAAATGTTACAATCAGAGGTGCTGAATTCATACAAATAACCTTTGAAGACAATCAAACAATATTAGTAAGGTATGATGAAAAGCATAAAACATGGGTTACATTTTATTTTACCCCTGAAAATTCTGCGGAAAAGGTTAAAAGAATTAAAGATTTTGTGAGAAATTACTTGTAAGGTCTGTCAGCTAAACCTTATTTTTTACAAGGAGTGGGATGAAAATGTTAGATTTAATAAACAAAAAAGCAATCGCTTTATATCGTGTATCTACAGAGAAACAAACATCTAAAGAAGACAAGGATATTCCAGCACAAAAAGAATTAGTTCATGAGTTTGTGAATAAGAATCAATTAATCTTAATAAAAGAATTTACTGAAGGTGGAATATCAGGATATAAAACCAAAATGAAAGATAGAGATGCTTTGATTGCTATTAAAAAAATGGCAGTAAATAAAGAATTTGAAGTATTGATTGTATATAAATCAGATAGAATTGGAAGAACTTCTGATGAATCTCCTATGGTTATCAAGTATTTAAACGACCAAGGTATTAGAGTTGTGACATGCTCTGGAGAAGAAATTAAGACACATACTCAAGTAGATAAATTAATGACTTATCTAACATTCTGGCAAAATGAATCTGAAAGTGTTAAGTTGTCTGAAAGAGCTACAGACTATCAAATATTACAACTTAAAAATGGTCAATATAGAGGAGGAGGAAAGAAAACAATACCATTTGGTTATAGATTAGTTAATAAGGGATCTGTTAATTTTAAAGGTAAAAATATATTAGATTTTGAAATAGACCCTGAAGAAGCAGAAATAGTGAAATTAATATATAGACTTTCATTTGAAAATAATATGGGTGGTAGATCTATAGCATCTTATTTAAATACACATGGATATAAAGATAAAGCAAAAAGTGATAATGGTTGGATATATTCTACGATTAATTATATGCTTAATAATATTATGTATAAAGGTTATTTTCACATGTATAGTGAATTATATGAAAAAGAAATTATATCTCCATTGCAAGAGCATTTAATAATTATACCTGAAGATGTATGGAATAAAAATCAAGAAGTTGTAAAAAATAGAATTAATATAGGAGAATTTAGAGGTATTACAAAAAGCGACCATTCATTATTTAGCGGTTTAGTTTATTGTGGACATTGTGGTGAGAAAATGACAGTGTGGGCAAATCATAAAAAATATAATAGAAAAAATGGATATGAAGTTAAATTTGCAACATATAGATATAGATGTCCAAGTTCAGTAGTTAAAGGAAGACATGATTGTGAAGGTCAATCAACTTATGGATGTAATAAAGTGGATCAATTAGTAGAGAATGATGTTTTTCTATATCTATGTGAAGAAACAAAAAATGAATCTAGCGAAAGTACTATCCAGAAATATAAGTCAGAATATAATAGACTAACAGCAGAAAAAAATAATAATAACAAGGAATTAAAGGATTTAAATAAAAAGATTGAGGTTCTAAAAGAGGAGATACCAAATACTATTTATTGTGAACTGTATGACAAAGACAAGGTGAAATTTTCATCTATAATGTTGAAAGAATCCTTGGAATCTTTACAAAAGAAAAAACAGTACATTGAAAATCGGTTACAAATATTGGATAAACAAATAGATGATTTGAATAAAATGGTAGATACAGAATCTAATAAAAATGACTTAACAGACAATTGGACATTGAAATATAATAATGCTGCTTTTGAAGATAAGAAAGCATTGTTATCATTTGTAGTCCAAAGAGTTTATGTTTTTAGAAATAAAGTTAAGCCAGTTTTAAATATTGATTTTGAAAGATTTTCATCTTCAAATTTGTAAAAAAATAGCTGCCGAAAGGCAGTTTATTTTTTGTCTGAATCCATATATTCCATTATATCTTCAGGCTGACAACTAAGAGCTTTACATATACGTTCTAAAATATCAGTTTGCACAGTTTCATTTTTTGCTAATTTAGCCATAGTTGGTGAAGATATATTTGCCAGCTTCATTAAGTCACCTTTTTTTAGATTTCGTCTATTAAGAAGATCAAACAATTTGTAATAAAAAATACCCATATAAACAACTCCTACTTCATTTATATTATTAATATAGCACAAATTTCAATTAATTGTCAATAAAAAATATTAGCGATGACTAAAAAATATTAGGAAAAACTATTGACAAAAATATTAGCGTTTGCTAAAATAAATTATAGAAAGTTAATAACAAATTCAAATTCGGAAGGGGTTTTTATTATGACAAGTATGTACGAAGGATTTTTCACAATTCAAGATCAGTATGGTAACCTATTAGATGACAGCTGTATCTATATTGATATAGTTAAAAAGAAATGGAATTGTGATACTTACAGTAGTTTGCTAAATACTTTGTGCTTTTACGGAGATTTAAAAAAAGCTGAATCCGTTTTAAACTATCTGAATGAAGTAAAAGAACTTGCTAAACTCGATTTAGAACTGAGCATTGTACATACAAATGAAAAATATTTCACTGATAACCTTGAAGGAATTCATTTTTCTACACCTATACCAAAGGAATCATATAGAGCGACTTACCAAGAATATTCAAAACTACAAAGCGACTATAAAGAAGTATTATTCTTTATTGCTAATGAAAAAGGTCATTTTGTAAGTGCATATGGAGTCTCTGATAAATTGGACTTCAAATGTAGATGGTTTTCCAATAGACAAAGAGCTGAAGAAGTTTTGAAGATGCTAAAGAGACAATATCCTGATATGAATTTAAGGATTGTTGAAAAGTTTGATGATGAAATTTAATTGGGGCTAAATGCTACTAATAAATAAGGGAGGATTTGATCATGGCAAAAAGTAAAGCAAGAGGAGTAATAGAAAGAATATTAAAACTTTTAGATGGAAAAAGTATAAATCCAATTACATCTATCAGAAGGTTAATTTGTAAAAAGTGCTATATTGTTTTGGATTTAGAATTTAGTACTGGCTATAAATATGTAAACAAAGACTATGCTAAAACATTATTTCCAAAATATGAAAAACGTCCTGCCGAAATAATCCAAATTGGAGCAATTATGCTGAATCACAATTATAAAATCATTGACAAATTCAATAAATTTATTACTCCATGTATTTACCAAAAAATCAATAAATATGTGACAGAACTTACAGGGCTAAATGATGAGAATCTAAAAAATAATATTAGTTTTGTAGAGTGCATGGATAGTTTCGAAAAATGGATTGGAAAAAAGGAATATATACTTTGTGGTTGGAGCAATTCAGACCAGAAAGTGTTTGAAGATAATTTCAAATACCATTCACAAAAATGTTCACTAAATTTAAATATGTTAGACATCCAAAAAATATTTAATCCTGAAAAACAGATAAGTCTAAAAAAGGCAATAGATGAATTAAATATACAAAAGAGTAAACCTTTTCACAATGCTTTAAATGATGCAGAATATACTGCTAATATTTTTCAAAAAATTGTATTTGTTAATAAACTACAAACTACATAATTAATTCGGTGATTTGAGTTTAAGAAATACTAGAATTCATATTCCGGCCGGAATAAATACGAAAGCTTAAAACTTAGACAACTAATTGCATCTAATTTCGGTAGACTTAGTAATAACCCTAATAAGTTTAGAAAAGCTGTATCTGAGTATGTTGAGTTAGTTGGATTAAAAATGGTGGTGATAGAAAATCAGAATGCAAACCTTGCGGACTGACTCAAGAAGAAATTGCAAAAGAACTTAATTTATCAGTAAGAGATTTACAAAATCTTTTATCTATTGAACGCAAACTCATACCAGAACTAAAAGAAGCACTAGACAAAGGATTTATTTCGAAGACAGCGGCGTTAGGCATTTGTAGTAAATTAAGTGGAAGCGAACTTTGAATAAAAATCATGTTTTATCGCATTATTTTAATGGAATCGAAGCAGGAAATTGACAAATTTGACAAACATAAAAACACATGATATACTAGAATGGAATATAGTGTTATAACACAAATAGCGAATATTGGAACTATTCGCACTTTAATTAACTATGTTTATTTTTTGAGCTTTACTGTTCTTTGAAAACTGAATTTTTATTACCATATAATGTTAAATGTAACATAATGATTACACTATTTAGTATACCAGTACTAATTAACGTTGTCAATATAAATTTTTCAAATAAATGTTAAATCAAACATTAATATTATTATGTTAGATTTTATCATTGGAAAGGATGTATTGTCAAGGAGTAAATAAATTGAGGAGGAAGAATGTTTAGAGATTTTACTTTTAATTGTACAAGTGTGAAATTGAAAGACTATTTAATGAGAAAAGGATTTGAATATTTCAACGTATTCATCAATAAAGAAGGGTGGACTATTTGGAAATTTGCTAAAACTCCAAAGTTCAATCAAGCTCTTAAAGAGTGGTCGGAAAATAGAAAACAATCCATAAGCTAATTATTAATATTGTAGAGGGGGAATGGTGGAATCGAAATGGTAATCTTTAACTGTAATCAAGAAAGGTTGGATAAACAAAAACAATATCTTAAGAATGAAATCCTCAATGGCAATAACAAAAACTATTTTAAGGTAATAGATTTGGAATGTGGTACTGGAAAAAGTATTTCAGCCGAAGAAGCATTGGCAACAACAATAAAAAAAGTTCTATTTGTAAGAGAAAGGACTGAAGACTGTGATAACTCAGCAAAAAGAATAAATGATTTGGCAAAGCAAATTATTGCAAAATCGATTCACAGTAAGAATACAAAAGCAATAACAGAGGACTTGTTAGATTTTCCAGTAATCATTATTACACACGAAAAATACAAGGAGCTATCTATTAATCCAAAAGCACAAAAATTGTTTTCAAAAGGCAGAAGTATATTAATAATAGACGAGTTTCTTAACATGGCAAAAGGTAATGAATTATTCATTAATAAGGAATTTATTAATTCTTTTGAAACTCTACTTGGCAATAGGACATTAAGAGATTTGTTTGCTGAATTAATAGCTGAAATAGAAGATTATTTGCTTCTACCAAGAGAAAAGAATTCATTCTTTAATTCAAAGATAGATTTTGGAATCGTTGATAAGAAAGCAAACAAACTGAAAACATTAATAAGATCGAGTCTAAGCAAAGAGTATTGTAAAAGTATCAATTATACTAAAAATGAATTGTGCAAGAAAATTGATAATATAAAGAACTTCTATAAACAAACATGTGTTGTAGAAGGGAATACTATGTATTGTATCAATTTAGATTATCAATATTGGTTCTTGGATAACAATATTATATTAGATGGATCTGGCAATCTGAACATGGCATATAAATTAAATCCTGAATTATTTCATTTGCAAAAGCAAGCAAAAGTATTAAACTACAGTAAGTGGGATTTTGAAATAATGAAATCTAATTCTACTTCATCCGGCAAAAGAAGAGCCTTGAATTTCTATACTGTAATTAACAATATAATAAATGACTTAGGAGTAGATAATACATTATACATTGGAAATATTGATGATGAAAAGAGTATTACAGCAAACTATATTAATCATTTTGGTAATGTAACTGGCAGCAATGAATATATGGATTTACAAAATATTTTAATAGGTCACAATCCTAATATTCCGTTCAGAATGTATATCTTAGAGTATATCTACTTTTCAAAAATTAAATATACAAATACAAATTCATGGGATGGTATAGTTTCTGGAGCCAATGATGAAAAGGTGTATAGATTCAAAGAAAAACAATTCGAAGAATACAGACAATGCAGAAATGCTAATGAAATATATCAAGCTATAAAGAGAATCAATAGGAATATGTCTAAGGAATCTAAAGTTTTAATTCTAAATAATGATATAAAAATGATTGATAGAATAATGAAAATGTTCAAAAATACCACTGTAACATATACAGATAGTGAAGTTGAATATGAGAAAACAAAAATGGATGAATATAATCAAATAAGAAAAGAAAGCTCATATGCAATGAAGTTCATTCAAGTCTGCAAAGATATTCAGTCATTACAACTCACAGATTTACAACATCAGAAGAAGAATCGTAAAGGAGAAGTAGAGTGGCAATTTGGATACTATAGCAAAAAGAAATTGTGTGAATATATAAAGGTATCTCCAAAACATTTCTCTCAATTAGTTCTAAATAATGTAGAAGTCTTAAATTATTTCAAAAGGCACAACATAAAACCAAAAGGACAAATAATTGATTTTTCTGATGTAATTTAAATTTTCAACCGCTACTGTACCAAAGGTAAGCGAATGGGAGACCCATTCTATGTTCGTAGCTACGCTACAATAACACAAAATGAATGTTAAAAAAGTCCCAGTCACTTCTTAATAATTTATTTATTTTAAAGAAGTCAGTGGGAGTTTTTATACAAACATTAAATCAATATGATTTTTTAATCTTAATTAAGTTGTCGGTATAAGAGCTTTATCCATAAATTGTTACAAAATAATAAAATAAATAAAATTTATATATGCGTAGTGCAACGCACGTAGCAGACAAGGAACATCTCATGTTCCGCTGTCAAGCCATAGGAAAGGCAAAACCTTTAACTCACAGCTGAAGCTGTTCGTTGAAATTAACAAATAGTGTATTTCTGAGGAGGATATATATGATAAACGGTATTAAAATAATGAATCTTGAAGGTAGTGATATTTTAAAAAATAATTTAGAAGGCAGAGAAATAAAAAAAGAATATAACGGAGTATTCACAAACAGCTTATTACAGGATAAATTAACTGCTTTAGGTTTAAAAGTAAATAAAGAAACAACTAGAGATATTGTTACCGTTAAATTTACATATGGTTATACTCCATTGATAGATAATCTCAATGATGATGAAATTAAAAACTTACAAGAACAAAATAAAAAAATCAAACAGGATATTAAAGTTTTGGAAAAAGATAAGAAATCAATAAGCAAAAGAACAGATAAAAGAGCAAAAATAGATGAAATAAAAAAATTAAAAGACTGTTTAAAAAACAATAAAGTAAAAATTAGTACTATGCAAATAGAAGATAAAGTAGTTGTTACTGAAGCCAAAATGAATACAGATAAAATAAGAAATAAACTTTATAAAGATGGTTTTAAGCTTGAATTTAAAGGTAAAATTTCTGATAAGAAAGATATTGTTGAATATACATTATGGTATAGGACGCCTTCAAAAAGTCGTGTTGGTGATGCAGTTTTTATCAATAAAAAATTATATAACGATATTAAAAAGTGGCAAAGAATGGGGTTGGAATTGCCAGAAGGTGAAGCAAAAGTTGTTGAAATGACAGCTTATGAAGCATTAACTTCTTCAAATATTATTGATAAAATAACTATAGATCCATATAAGAATATATTAGTTGTTGATGATATAGTAAGCTTTTTTGAAACAAATTGTAATATAGTTAAAACTAATAAAGGTGAATGTTATGTTTCTCCTGAATTGTATAAAGTATCTAATACCTTATTTGACGGTCAGGCATTACTTGATGATTCGCTTTGGTTAGAAACAGATAATTCTTCTTTTAAACTTTTAAGACAGCATTTTTTCAAGGCCTGTGGATTTAGAACATATATAACTCAGTTTATGAAAGACTCTTTTAAAGATAATTATGAATCTGCCACTGTTACTGATAGATACGGCAATGAGATTAAGGTATCTGAAATTCTATTAATAACCACAGAAAATTCTATGAAGTGGGAAAAGTTTCAAGATATTGGAGCTAGTTATGATTTATGGAGACAAAAAGTTTCAGAAGATGGTAATGTATTTGGAGTAGCAAAAGTAGATCATGTTAGTAAGTATAATAACATATTTGAAGATGGTAAATGTTATCAACGCATGAGTTACCAACATGTTAATACTTTATACTTGAAAAAAGGTAAAGAGATTGATGAAATGAGGGAGTTATTGCAGGATACTATACGATTTATTAATAGGCTAAAATCAGACAATGAATACTTTTTGCAGTATCTTGAAAGAAATGCAAATGAACTAAATGCTAATCAAATGGTGATTGATTTATATAAAAATATAAACAAGTTTGATAAATCAGCATTTTTTAGAACATTTAAAAATGAAACCATAAATAAATATATTAAAACCGTTCGTAATGGCAAAGTTTTATGTTCGGGAGATAATTTAACAGTTGTAGGCAATCCCTATATTATGCTTTTACATTCAATAGGCAAAGTTCCAGTTAAAGATGGTGTTTTAAAAGAAGGATATGAAGATATAACATTACCTATTAATGATGAATATATTAGTGTTTATGCCCCATTATTTGAAGCTGGTGAATATCTTGCAAGTTTTAGAAATCCTCATAACTCGCCTAATAACTGTGGATATAATAAGAATTTCAAGCATGAATTAATGGAAAAGTATTTTAATTTTAACAATAATATAATGGCTGTAAATCTAATTTCTACAGAGGAACAAGACCTAAAGAATGGAGAAGACCAGGACAGTGATTTTTGTTATGTTACAAATAATAGAATAGCTGTATTATCGGCAAAAAGAGTATTTAGAAATTTTCCATGTATTGTTAATAAGATTAAGCCTGAAGAGAGACCTTGGAAAAATAGTATAGATAGCTTGATAACTATTGATTCTGAATTGGCTAAATCAAAATATGATATTGGATTGAGTTCTAATCTTGCACAATTAGCTATGAGTTGGTATTGGATGGATAAAACTAATGATTTGGCTGAAATTGTATGCATTATGTCTGTAATTGCCCAATGTGCAATAGATAATTCAAAACGCAAATATGCCATAAATATTAGAAAAGAAATAGTAAGAATTAGTAAGTTAAAGTGTATGAATAAAAAGATAGAAGTTATAAGAAAAAATAAGCAAGGTAAAGAATTTAAAAGGATGGTAAAAGCCAAACCTAAATTTTGGGAATATGTAACTTCTAAAGTAAAAAAAGATATTTTAATTGAATGTCCATGCCCAATGAACTTTTTGCAAGATGTTCTTGATTCGGATATAGAAAATGCTAGTAAAACTAAAGATACTATTTCTAGTGTTAATTTTATAAATATTATTTGTGGCAAAGCTGAAGATAGGCAGATGAATAGAATTAAAGCAAAAATAAAAGAATATGATGATGCAGTTAAAAAACATAACGATTTAGCTAAAAATAGTTATGCTAAAGAGGATGACAAAAAGTGGAAAGAGAAAGAGCAATTATTACAAAAAGATGTAGTTAATTATATATCAGGGTTAAAAATCAAACCCAAAACAATGCAAATACTTATTTCCAAAGCATTGGCTAAAAACGGTATGAATAGTAAATATAGAAGAAAGTTGTTGAATAGTTTGTATCAATCTCACAGAGAAAAATTTATGAGTTGTTTTAAGTCGTTATAAAAATTTACGGAATTTGGCATTATTAAAAACCATGTAATCTAGTCATATTAAGGGTTGCATGGTTTTTTCTATAATTTCTATATGAATATAATGTAAATTAATTATAACTACCCATTTTAATTATATCAAATTAGATTGGTGATTGCAATAGTTTTTACAAAAATATTTTAATCAAATTTAAATTTAGAAAGGTTAGGTAAAACAAATGGAAGAAAGACAACAAAAAATAAGGGAAAGGCTGAATTCATTCATTGAGAAATCAGGACGAAAAGCCTGTTGGGTATGTGAACAGTGTGATTTGGATGTTTCACTTATATCAAGGTTTCGTAAAAATAAGAGAGATCTGTGGGACAGTAGTTTGGATGTATTAGAGCAGTTCTTGAATAAATATGATAATGAGGTGTAGTAATGGAGCCGAATAATAGCGATTATTTTTATGTTTATAATATGAGGTATGCAGCCAGTTTAATGTTACAAGGTTTTAGACCTATGATTACTAGAAATATTAAGGATAAAAGGTTTTATGTTTTTAAGTTTAGGAATACTGAAGCTTTTCAGAAAGCATTTAGTGATTTAACTAAATAATACATAGTTAAAAGGGTACTTCAATTACCAAAGTACTCTTTATTTATTTTTTTTTGTTTTTTAAAAATGTGCATAATATGAACTACTGTAATTAGTCTACTCCTATTATGCTCAATTGTCAATAGGTATTTTCAAATTATTTTATCAAATCAAACAAATCTGTTAAAAACGAAAGGGTCAAGGTGGATTTAATGAAACAATTCAAAAATATTAAACAGTATGGTGTATATGCAGTTGTAGTTGGTGATGTAATTAGATATGTAGGTTCTGGAGATATAAGAGATTGTATATCTAGGCACAAAACAATGTTGAAAAATGGTGGTTATAATAACACTAATAAACAGATATTACAGGATGCTTATGATGCTGGAGATAAAATAGAATATAAAACATTAAGATATATTTCTAATGATATTAATAATCCTCAAATTAAAAAGGCTGAAGATTATTATATTAAAAAATATAAAGCAACTATTTGCAATAAGAATAAAGCTGGTAGACCATTGAGAAATCAAAATGATGAATTAGCAAGAATTAGAGAAAGTATTAACAGAAGTTTGGCTAATCAAGGTACTAATAATCCTCATTGCAATACAGATACAGGCAATATCGTGAAGATTAAAGCTATGCTTGCAATGGGAATGAGAAATAAGGATATAGCTGAAATAATGGGTGTTAATAGTGTTTATGTTTCAAAAATTAAAACTAGTCTTAAATGGTCACATGTTGTATTAGAAGATTATGTTGTTAAGGTTGATGATATTAATAATATTGAAGTTATTGATGTTGTAGGATTTTAGGAGCTGGGTTTATTCCAGTTCCTTTTTAGTGAGGTCATATATGAAAGAATTTAATTATGGGGTGTATTCTATCAAACATAAAGGCAAATTGTTGTACATAGGGAGTTCGAATGATTTTAATAGACGTGTTAAGGAGCATTTAAAGAAACTGGAATCCGGCAAACATAAAAAGAAACTACAGAAGTATGTTGATGAGAATGTTAGAGATCTGAAGGATCTGGAATTTGAATTAATACATCAGACTTGGGATGATAGCAAGATAAGATTATTTTTTGCGGAAATGATATGTATATTGCATCATAAACCGATTTGCAACAATGCTGTGTTTCAAGTTGGATTGAAATATATTTCTTTAGGTAAACCAGTTGTTGAGTTTGATAAAGATATATTGAAGTATTTGTGATTTAAATAAAGGAGAAGTATATTTGTGCAATGTGTTAAATAAAAGGAGAATTTTATTGTGCAATATGCACTAAATAAAGGAGATGTTTAAGCTATGGCTAATCAAGATAAAGAAGAATTGAAAAATGATACTAAAGAAATGAAAGATTTACTACATGAAATTATGGAAAATAATAGGGAACTATTAAGATTGATTAATGAGTGTAGAGAAGATTTTAAAAAGAATAAATAAATTTTCTAAAGTTCACATAATCTTCACAAAAGCATGTTATTATAAGTTTTGATAAACTTTGCATATAGAAAAGGACTGGCTGAAGTGGCGTGGCTGGTCTTTTTCTTTAAAGAGCTGGAATGAATTCTATTGGCTTATTGTTTTAGATTTCCTTAATATCAGTTATTCTCTGTTTAAATTTTTCTTCTAATTCTACTGATTTATATTTTATTTTTATTGCTTTAATTATATTATTTATAACTTGATCAACTTTATATAAATAAGATGAAGAATCTGTGAAAATAGGTAAAGTGCTGTTACCAGTATTATTAATAAAGTCAACAAGACCAATAGGGATTAATTCGTTTGTTTCAGCTTCAATTATGTACTCTATATTATTATTTTTTAAATATTCCTCAGATAATAAATTTAAGGCATTAATCCAGGTAAATTGTTTGTTTAATAGATTATTATAATGAAATGGATACAAATGCTTATTATCATCTATATATAATTCAATAATATAGAATAAGGAACTGTTTTGTGGATTAAATTGATTTACATATCTAATTTCAAGCTTCATAATAAGACCTCCATAATTGTATGTGTATTAACCAATAGAATTCAATTGAATTATATCATAAAAATAGAAGTTAATACATTTTTGATTAATAAGTAAAACATATGTTGACACTATATTTTCATAATGATATGATAATTATGGAAAAAGAACGTGTGTTTATGTGGAGGATAAGATGACACCTGAAATGAATTTAACATTTGAAATGTTTATCAGAAAGGCTTTTAGTATTAATAGTTATAATATGATTAATAGGTATGGAGACCCAGCTGGATTAGCTAATACTGATATGTTTAATTTTGGAGAAATTGAGAAAGTAAAAGCAGGAGCTGCTTATTCGGCACAAATCTGTAATAAACATATTGTGAATAATTGTAATATATCAGATGATGAAAGCAATGATATGGATAGAATAGTTAAGGACATGATTAATGCTGAAGATAAGATTAGAATATTTGAACTAATCAAAGAGTTTAATCAAAAGTATGATAAGTATATTAAGTTTAAGTGGAATGAGTAATATATATGAAGAAAATTAATAGAATAAATATATTTATATTAAGACTTGCTTAAATGCAGGTCTTTTTAATTGAAAAATTGTAAAAATGTAAAGATTGAAGGTGAGTGAAATATGTTAGATGAAAGGCAATTAAAAGCGATTGCTTTGTTGATAGAAAATAATAGAAAAAAGACTGAAATTGCTGAAATTGTGGGAGTTAGTAGGCAATGTATATATGATTGGATGAAGAATACGGAATTTAGTACTGAACTAGACTCACGATTACAAGAAATTAAAACTTACGGCGAAAACAATATTAAAGCTAATCTATACAAATATATCCAAACTGTTGATGTATTAGCCAGTACAGCAGAGTCAGAGAAGATAAGACTAGATGCTGCACAGTATCTAATAGATAGGGTTCTAGGGAAAACTACATCTAAGCTGGATATAACAGCAGAAGCAAAACAAAGTATATCCGGTTCAGACATATTAGAAGACTTTGAAGAAGATGAAGAAGAACAATAATTCAGATGGAAATAATGGAATAAAATAGAAAATTTATCGCAATTAATTTACCATAAACTGGTAAAACGCAGTGTTTTTTAAGAACAAATCATATAGCAAATCAAAGCAAATTAAAGAAAAATAGAGATCAGTTTTTTGTAATTTTGCACGTTTTTTTAATTGTTTTAAATAACATAAATCGGCTCTCAAGGTTTTAAATCGTCTTAAATCAAGATCGAGATTGAAAGATTAGATACAAAATGAACATTTCGTGTAATTGTAATATGTCTTTCTTTAATTTCAACTGGAAATTAGGGGTATACTTCTATTTTCCCAAATAGTGAAATAGGGGTGGGGTTACTTCCACAATTTTTTTATTAAATTTTCAACTTCAAGGTAGTCAACTGACTATCTTTTTTTAATGTCCAAGAAGGGAGGTAAGCTATTGCAGCAAGCACAAAATATATTTGATACTAAATACAATAAACAACTATTAATTCAATACCTGAAAAAAATATATGGATCAGAAAAAGCAAAACAAATCCTTGAAAAACACAAAAACAATCTTTGGGAACCATATGGAGTAGCTTACTCTCTTGGTAAACGTAGTATAGAATATTTCTGCTTAATGTTCCTTCAAAATACCTTTGTACCTTCAGATAATAATAGTCAACGTTCATTAGCTCCAGTACATTATGAAGTGTGGGATCTATTACAGAGACAATTTATTAAAGATGAGTTTGATAAAGCAAATATAATAATCCCTAGAGGCACAGCAAAAACAACAACATGTGACTTAGCATTAACTGTCTGGCTACATTGTTATGGATTGTCTAAATTCACTGTTATAGGTGCAAAAAAAGAAGAAGATGCTTTTCAATTTATTGGCAACGTGAGAAAGCAATTAGAAGAGAACCCATATATAGAATATACATTTGGGAAGCTAATAAATAAAAGGTTTGGCACAGTAAACAAGCAAGAAATTGAATTAACTAATGAAACTTGTATTAAAGCTGTATCTTCTGGAAGTTCTGTTAGAGGTATGAACTATAAAGGAACTAGACCAACAGTATTTATAGCTGATGACTATCAAGATGCAAACGATGTATTATCAGAAGAAGCTAGGGAAAAGAAGTGGAAAAAGTGGAATGATGAAATAGAAGAGTTTGGTGATACAGCAGTAATTAGAGATGGTAAAAAAATAAAATCAGCCACAAAAATAATATGTATTGGTACTATAATGCATAACTCATGTTTAATTAGTAGACTTATGCAAGCCAAAGACTATATAACAATGTTAAGACGTGCAATATTATTAGAACCTGATCAAACAGTTGAAGATATATTTGATACTGGTTTGTGGGCTGAATGTAAAAGAATTGTTTATAACAATAAGCTTGAAAATCCTGTTGAAGATGGTTACCAGTTTTATTTAAAACACAAATTAGAAATGGATTTCCCTATACTTTGGGAAGATAAATGGGATAGGTTTAATGATTTAGCTATTAAATACTGGAAAAACAAAGAGTCTTTCATGCAAGAGAAAATGAATGATGCTTCTAATATCGGTGAAAAGAAATTCAAATCAAATCGTGTAGAATCTCCTGAAGAAATAGAATCACATACTTTCACAAATGTCGCTGCTCGGTCTGTTTGACCGCTCTTTGCCCAAATTTTGTGTCCGTATATTTTGCTCATTAACCCTGTCCGATACTTCACCGAACAGGGTAATTAATTACCAATTGAATTCATCTTCAATTATGAGCCTTACTACATGATCATCTATCAACTTTGTTTGCCTTTGTGCTGCGTGCATCAGGCAGGCTATACATACTTTATTGATTTTCCTTGCTACTCCATGAGAATAGTCATAAATTTCGCCAATAGCCTTCTCGGTAAATATATCCCTGGTTTCTCCTGCATATTCAAGATGCTTTTTGATGTATTCTCCGGTTTGTTGCCGATCGTAAGGGGTAAGGTGATAACGTATATCTATCCTTTGGCATATTGCCTCATATATCTGTTTTTTCAGAACATCTCTAAGTTCACTCTGTCCCGCTAGAATTAAACTCATTGGATTGTATGAATCCATCTTAAAGTTTAAGAGAAACCGTACTTCCTCTAGCATTTCTCTTGATAAAAGATGTGCTTCGTCTGATATTATCACTGGTATCCTCTTTTGTGTTTCTATGAGGTTCGATAGCTCACGGGTTAACTG
>NZ_JH556658.1:107960-176707 GCF_000179595.2 Acetivibrio cellulolyticus CD2
CATCTTTTCACTGTTGAGATACTTGCTGTTGCCTCCACCTGTTCATATGTAGTTCCTTCCTCAACATCCCGGAGTACGAACTCAATATCTGCTGTAGAGTAATGCTTGTAGGGTCTGATAAAATCCGGAAGTATTGCATGAGTTTTACCACATCCAACACATATTACACGCTGAATTACTATCCATTCAATTTTATCATCTATATGTACATGTCTGTCGTAGCGATCATGAAATTCTGTATTATTACCACATACAGGGCAGAAGAACTTTGTTTTCTCCAGATACAACAAAAAATTTTTACGATAGTCCTTAACATTTCGGCCAATATATGCTATTATCATTTTACAGTGTGTTGGAACTTTGAGGTTAAATGGTGGTGCATTTAACGTAAAAACTCAAAGTTCTTTCCATATCCCTCCTAAAACTCTCTTCGGAAAGATATTAACATATCTGTAAACGGTCACGCAACCTGAGCAGTTCCATGACATTTAACTCGGGCAGAAACACACAAAAACAATGCTTTGTTGTGATCCTGCCGGAACAAGAAATAAAGGTAAAAAGAAAGACTATTATGCTTTCTGCGTAGGAAGCTTAGCAGATAATGACTTTAAGTATGTTCGTAAAGGTGAAATTTTCAGATTTGAATATGAGGATTATATTGAACATGTTTTGGATTTATTAAGACAATTTGAAGATATCCAAGTGGTGTATATTGAGAAAAACACTTATGCTGGAGCCGATGTAATAAAACTTCAGGAGTTAATAACTAAAGACACTGAACTGAGAGATAGAAATATAACCTGGATTAACGAACACCAGAACAAAAATAAAGATGACAAGATCCAAACTATTGTTGGTGACGTTAACAATGGAAGGATTATTTTCAACTCTGAAGATGAAGATTTCATTCAACAAATAATGGATTTTCAAGGTTGTGCATATTCCGCTCATGATGATGCACCAGATATAACCTCTGAATTTGCAAATAGAATTGAAACTATTGAAACAGTTAAATTTGCTACTGCTTTTGATAGATCAAAACTTGGATTATAGGAAAGGAAGGTGAAAAAGTGATACAAGAAGAATTAAAAGAACTAATACAGAAATGTATATTGGATTATAATCTAAATCTCTCGAAATACAAGAAAATGGATAGTTATTACAAGGGTGAAACTGATGCACTCATTGGATATCAGATAATTAATAGCAGGGCAAATAATAAAGTTAACAATAACTTTATTAAAAAATTTATCAAAGAAGAAGTATCTTATGCAGTTGGAAACAAAATTACATATATATCAAAAACATCTGATGAAGATATAATTAAACAAGTTACTGATAATTTAGCTCATTGGAGTGAAATACATGACCAGAATGTAATGAAAAACATGTTAAAATTCGGTGGACACTGCTATGAGCTATATTACATTGATAATGATGGAAAGTTTTCATCAAAAATACTTACTCCACTTAATTCTTATGCTTTAGTTGATGATTATGGTAATGTTGAATTGCTCATGCACTTTTATTATAAAAAGTTTGATACTAAACAGTATATGGATTTACATTTACCAGATAGAATTATCCATTACGAAGTTAGTGGTAATACTGCAAATTATAAAGATGAAACTATAAGAAGTATTAATTGGGGTTGTGTACCTGCTTCAGTTTGTGAATTGTCAGAAGAGATTGAATATGATACTTTGTATTCTGACCTTAAAGGGTTACAAGATTCATATGAAACAAACTTGTCAGACATTTCTAATGAAATCTCTGATTTTAGAAACGCATATTTAACTTTTTGTGGTTGCAAAATTGAAGAATCAGAACTTGAAAAAGCAAAAACATTAGGTGCATTTCAAATACCTTCTAATGAAGCAAAAGTTTCTTGGCTAATTAAGAATATTAATGATTCTTTCATTCAGAACACTTTGACAACTTTAAAAGAAAATATGTTTGAATTGAGTAGTCATATTAATTCTAATGAGAAGCTTCAGTCCAACACCTCAAGTTTGGCACTAAGAACAAGATTAATCTCTTTAGAGCAAAAAGTTAAGTTAAATTGTTCTGCTATGGCTAATTGCATAAAGAGCAGACTAAAATTCTTGTTTAAGTATTTAGAAATTAAACAAGGTAAAACATACAATTACTTAGATGTTAAGGCTAAATTCACACCAATGATACCACAAGACGATTTAATGACTGCTCAGATATTAAGCCAAGCAGGAGATAAAATATCAACAAGAACTGGTATCGCTCAATTTTCTTTCATCGATAATGTTGATGAAGAAATGAAAAGGCTTAAAGATGAAAAAGAAATGATTGATTTAGATAATATTGATGGTCAGTCAGGTGATTTAAATGAGTAAGGAATTAGAAAAAGAGATCCTAAAGATTCATACTGATATGGAATCACTTGCAAACACTAAATCAAAAAAGCTATTACAAGCCTATAAACGTTCTCTTGATGATATAAGAAAAGAAATAGGGTTAATATTCAGTAAATATGCTGTTGATGGTGTATTATCAGTTTCTAAACAACAAAGAATTAATATTTTGAAAGGTTTAGAGAAAGAAATTATCAAGCAATCTAAATATTTAGGCAATATTGATTTAGATACTACTACAGATATATTAAAAGATGTATATAAAAGTAGTTACTATCAAACACTTTTTGTTTTGGATAAAGGTATTAAAACAACTCTTAATTTTACTCTTTTAAATCCTAAAATTGTTGAAAAAGCTGTAATGACAGAGTATAAAGATGAATTATTTTCTGATAGGATATGGAAAAATAAAAATCTACTTGTTAATAGGCTAAAACTAAATATTGAACGTGGAATCATTCAAGGAAAAAGTGTTGATAAGTTGGTAAAAGATATTAAAAATACTTTTGGAAGTAGTGCTTATGAATCTAAAAGGCTTATAAATACTGAACTTGCTAGAGTTATAAGTGATGCACAAACTGAAATATATAATAATAGTGCTGTTGTGAAAAAAGTAATGTATGTTGCTACCTTGGATAATAAAACTAGTGATATATGTGCAAGTTTAGATGGTCAAATATTTGAAGCAAATGGTAAATATCCTCATCCACCTCAACATCCAAATTGTAGATCTTGTATTATTCCTGTAATAGATGGTTGGAGTCCATCGGTACGAAAAGATAATATGACAAAAGAAGAGATTGATTATAGTAATTATGAAAATTGGTTAAAAAGTCGTGAAATCAAGTAAATATATTGAGGTAATGTATATTAGGGTAAGTTCCTAATGCCTCACTAATTAAAGGACTATTTTGTTATAGCCTTTTTTTATTGTAATGAAAGTGAGGTCAGATGTATTGAAAGAAAAAACAATAAAAAATCCTTATGGGTTTATTTATATTACTACTAATTTGGTTAATGGAAAGAGATATATTGGCAAAAGAAGATTTATAAATACAAATGGAGGTTGGCAAAACTATTTAGGTAGTGGAGTGCATCTTAAAAATTCTATTAAAAAATACAGTAAAGAGAACTTTGTAAGAGATATTATAGATATAGCATTTTCTGAAGAAGAATTAAATCAAAAGGAAATCCAATGGATAAATAATTATAACGCTGTTAAATCTAATGATTTTTACAATATTGCTGATGGTGGTAGTAATGGAAATACTTTTGCCGGAAAAACAGAAGAAGAAATAAATGAATGGAAAAGAAAAATATCAGAAGCAAATACAGGTATGAAATTATCTAAAGAAGCTAGAAAGAAAATATCTGAAAAAGCTAAATTAAGAACTGGCGAAAAAAATCCAATGTACGGTAAAAAAGGTAATTATAATTCTAATTCTAAACCAGTTATTCAATTATCTAAAGAAGGAACTTTTATAGCTGAATATCCTAGTATAGCAGATGTTAATAGACAATTAGGAATTAATTCGGCAGATTTATCAAATTGTTGTAATCGTGTAAAAATTACAACGTTATCTGGATTTTTATGGTGTTTTAAATCTGATTATGAAAATGGTAATATATCAAAATATAAACCTAAAACTGGTAAATTAGTTATTCAATTAAATCTAGATAATTCATTTATCAAAGAGTATTCAAGTATAAAAGAAGCATCAAATCAAACCAATATTTGTAATCAAAGTATATTAAGCTGTTGTAAACGAAGATATACTCAAGCAGGTGGATACAAATGGAAATATGCTAAAGATTATTATAAACAACAAGCAAGTTAAAATTTTTAAAATAATAAATTTTCATTGCGTTTCTAGGATTTTATAATCATTAAAATGTTAGAAGGGCAGAAGGGAGCAATATAATGAATTTAAAAGAATTACAAGCATGGCTTAATAGTGAAGAAGGACAATCAGAAGAAATTAAAACATATCTTCAGGGGTTGAATCCATATTCCGTTGAAGGGATGAAAAAGTATATATATGAAAATAAAGATGCAAAATCATGGCTAGATAGTGAAAAGGATGTTCATACATCTAAATCATTAGAATCTTGGAAAAAAAACAATCTGCAAAAATTGATTGATGAAGCTGTTACAAAGGCAAATCCACAGGAGACACAGGAACAAAAGAAAATAAGAGAACTTGAAGAACGCTTGAATCAAAAAGAAAAAGCTGAAACAAGACAAGCATTATTAAATAAGTCTTTAGTAATTGCAGACGAAAAGAAGTTACCGAAAGATTTATTAGAATATTTTCTTGGGGAAAATGAAGAAACAACAACTAAAAATATTGAAAAATTAGAAACTGTTTTTAACAAACATGTTGAAACTGTTGTAAATGAAAGACTTAAAGGTGATTATAAACCGCCTAAATCTGGTAATGAACATAATAAAAATGTAGTAGATATGAATATGGATGAATATGCCAAATATTGGCAAGAAAAGAATAAAAAATAATAACATAAGTATAAGAAAGGTTAAGTGATTAATTATGGCAAATACAATTTTAACAGTTAATGAAATAGCAAAAGAAGCAGTAATGAGATTAAACAATAATCTAGTAATGGCTGGATTAGTACATACAGATTTTGCAGATGAGTTTAGTAATAAGGGAGATACAGTAACAATTAGAAAACCAGCAACATTTACAGCTAATGATTTTACTGATTCAATTAGTGTTCAAGGAATAAATGAAAGTTCTGTAGATGTTAAACTTGATACTATATCTGATGTATCTGTAGAAGTAACATCTAAAGAAATGTCTTTAAATATTGCAGATTTTGGAACACAAGTTTTAGATGGTGCTATGTTGGCACTTGCTGAAAAAATTGATTATAAACTAACTAGCTTATATCAAGATATTCCTTATTATAACGGAACTGCTGGAACAACTCCTAATGCTTTAAGTAATATTGCACAAGTTGGTAAAGTATTAAATGCTAATAAATGTCCAACCGCAATGAGAAGAATGGTAATGGATGAAGAAGCACAAGCTTCATTAGTAGTATTAGATGCAATTGCTAATGCTGAGAAGTCAGGTTCTACAGATGCTTTAAGAAATGCAAATATGGGAAGAATACTTGGATTTGATACTTTTATGGATCAGAATATAAGATCACATACAAAAGGAACATTGGCTGCAAGTTCTGGAACACTTGCAATTGCTTCAGCTTCTGCTGGTGCTACATCTGTAACTATAGCTGCTACTGCTTGTAGTGGTACACTTAAAAAAGGTGATATTATTACAATAGCTGATGTTGAAGGTCAATATGTTGTAACTGCGGATAAAACTGCTGCTTCAAATAGTATAACAGTTGATATATATCCTGCATTGAAATCTGCTGTAAGTGCAAAAGCAGTTACTATTGTTGGTTCTCATGTTGCTAGTCTTGGTTTTCATAAAAATGCTTTTGCATTAGTAACAAGACCAATGGCACTTCCTATGGGTGGTGCAGATGGTTATATTGCTACATTCAATGGATTACCTGTAAGGGTAACTATGGGGTATTCTATGACTAGTAAAGTTAATACTATATCATTTGATATATTATATGGAACTAAAACTTTAACTCCTGAATTAGCTGCAAGAATGATTGGATAATAACAGAATAAACAAGGGGAGAAATCCCCTTTTTATTTATATGAGAGGTGTTTATATGTTTTGTGAAAAATGTAATTCAGAATTTACTAGTGAAAAAATATATTTTATTCATGTATCTGAATGTAAAACTGAATATAAAAAAGAAAATTATAGTGATATAGATTATACAGAATTAAAAAAAATAGCAAGTGAAAAAGGTATTAATACTCATGGTATGAAAAAACAAGAAATTATTGAAGCTTTAGGAGGGATTAATAATGATAGTAAATAGAAATTTAACTGCAACTACAACGTTGCAATCTGATTATATAAGTGTGAAATATATATCATCTATTATTAATAGAAGTGAAACAAATGATGTTTTAATTCAATTTGATGAATCTGTTTTTAACCCAAAAACATGTTTAACTGTTTTGGCTGGTGCAGAATATAACTTTGAAAAAGAAGACATAAAAAATGTAGAAACGATTTATTTTAAATCAAGTGCTAATACTGCTGATTTTGTAGTAATTGGTTTTGACAATGAAAGATAATGTCATGAAAGAGGTGATTAAATGAAAATAAAATATCCAACTTTGAAAAAAAAAGTTGATACAATAAAGGCAGATATAACGAACAAAATAGTATCGGATATAACTGCAAGAGATGCCATACCTACTAGTCAAAGGAAAATTGGCATGGAAGTAAAAGTGCTTTCTGACAACAAAAAATACGAGTTAGTTGGAGGCACGACCAATACAAACTGGAAAGAAGTTAGTACTGGTGTTGAAACATCAACTGTGACAAACTTATGTCTTAACTCCGATTTTGCTGCTGGAAAGACATCATGGGAAACAATGGCAAATACAGCGGAAGAAAGAGTAACAATAGCATCCGACGAATTCTTAGGAGCATACAAGGCAGTATTGTATTCTACCGCAGGAAGTAGGGCAGGAATTACACAGAATATTGCTGGAGTTCCACAAGGAAATACTATCTATGTTTCTATGTGGGTGAAACCTACAAGAAAAGAAACTGACAATTTCCCAAGAATACTCATAAATACAGGAGCAGGAACACTTATAACAAGACTTATAGATGACGCCATTTGGACAGGGTTACCGCTTAATGAATGGACACATCTATCAGCTTATGTAACTTGTCCTTCAAATGGTATTCAGTTGGCTATCGGTAGAGGCACTGAGCAAGTGTGGACTATGGAAGTAACAGGAATTATTGTTACTGATATAACACAAGGATTTGGAGCAAAGGCTTCTGAGATTACCATTAGTGATTTTAATAATCTTCTTGGTGCTAAATTCGAAAAGAAGTATTTCAAAACTTCTGCGGTTATAACTACAGAAGATTATATGTTGTTGAGACTTAGTGATAAGATTGAAAGCGGTGTGAGTGTAGGAACATCAAAAGCTATAACAAATAGGTGTCTTAATAGCAACTTTGCAAATGGGAAAAGTGATTGGACTTCGATGGAATATAGCGTTGATGCAAATGTTACTGTTGTTTCTAACGGTGGTATTGTAGGAAATTCGATGTCATTGGCTGCGACTGGCGTTAATCCTACAGGTATAGTTCAGAACGTGTCTGGTGCATTAAATGATATCTTTTTTGTAGCGATGTGGGTGAAACCTACAAGAAAAGAAACAGGAGGATATCCTCGTGTTAACATTAACAATATTGTAGGAGATGCAATACTTGGAAGACTTTGCGAAGATGCTGAATGGGATGCGATGACACTTAATGAATGGACTTACGTATATACTTTTGTGACAAGTCCAGCTGATGGTATTAGTTTGAATATCGGAAGAAAGACAGGACAATTATACACAATGGAAGTATCTGCAATAGTTGTAATTAATCTAACTCAAGACTTAGGTTCAAAGGCTATAGGATTGAGAGCGACTGACATGAAGTACATGCTAGAAAAGTATTCTGGTAGACATTTTTCTGGCGAAGGAACGCTTACCACTGACGACTTTGCGACAGCTACATTAGCAAAGTTGAACGCTTATTTAGATATTCAAACTACGTAAGGAGGTAGGTGCAAATGGAAATAATTAATACCTATCTAAATGCTATAAAAAGCATCAATAACAAGCTTAATACCGAACCCGATGAATCAGTGTGGGATTTGCCAGACGATCACAAAATGAGGTATGCATGGTTAAGGAACGAACAGATGTATAGAGTACCATGGACTCCACTCAAAACTATAGATGGAGGAGATAGAACAGTCGTAGAAGGTAGACTTTATCAAGGTTTACCCTACTCGTCTGTTAAACATCATGATAAGTTTGTAGGACATAATATAAGTTGGGAAACTTTTTTCACCGCTGTGAAAAACCCAGCGAGTGTCCTATATACAAGAACATGCTATAATGTAACACCAAACACAAATGCTACGTTGTTTTATGGTACGGTTTGTAGTAGTTTTACATGTCAGTCACTGGGGATTTTTGACATGCGACCAGTAACAAGGTTCATGAGCACAATGGATGGAGTTACCCTTATTAATGACTCTTTAACCATTAAGATGATGGACTTTCTTGTGACTCCTGAGGGGGATTCAGGACATACAGAAGTAATCACAGGTATATTAAGGTCAAAAAAAACTGGCGCAATTATAAAGGTTGAAATAACAGATGCGGCTCCTATTGTAGTAAGACGTAGAATCTTTACTTGGATTGAGTTTCTGGCGCATTTGGAATCAGAAAGTATGTTAATTTGCAGATATAACATAACTTCTGAAGAATACGAATCGTTACCTTTTGTACAAATACCCGGAGAGCCAAACCCAAAAGATCCTTATATTTATAATGAAGTCCTAATGACTGATTTTGGAAACAAAGCTAATTATCTTAAGACTATTGAACCTACTGAGATTAACATTATGGATTTCATTAATGCTGAAACATTAATAATCAAGAAAGATGGTGTGGTGGTAGGAACTATACAAGTTAGCACGATAACCCCATCACAAATCGACAGTAGTTATTATGTTATATACTCTTATCCAAATACTACAGAGGGGAATTATGAAGCCTATTGCATTATGAAAGATGGCTCAAGTTCTGCAAAGGTTGAGTGGATTGTATACTCTTATACAGCTTCGCTTGCTTCTAATACAGTGGCAAATGGTGGAGATATAACAGTTAATTTCGCAGGTGTTAACTGTACTCCGTTATCAATTAATGGTAACTACTGGACGTGGAGTCTTGCTTGGGGTATGGATTATAATGCGTGGTCATCTGTAAGGTGGTTGCAAAAATTAACACCCCAAGAAGTTACAGCAGGGCAAGCGGTTACAAATTACACCGATACTAATAGTGAGGGCATCTATGGCGTTAAGGTATACTTTCAAACTGAGTTTGGGATTGTGCCAAGTGACTCGATGGTTGTAACATTCACTTAAAATATTTTCTAATTTTCAAAAATATGTTATAATGCGTCAGTAACATATTTTTGAAAAGGGGAGATTTTTTGTGAATGTAAAATCTAAGCTTGAAAAAATCATCACTTATATAATCACTTATATAGGGAAAAATTTTATTATTTTTAGACCAATTGCAAGAAACATCTTAAAACGTAATATATCCAAAGAAGTTGAAAGAGCTATTGATTGCTTTGTTCCTAAAGAAAAAAGGGAGAATAAAAGATATATGAGACATCTGATAAAAGATGTTTTAAATACACGTATTTTTTATAATTGCCCTCCAGATGAATTTTTTCTTTATGAATTTGAAAGATTGTCCGAAGCTGGCAGACATGAATTTGTTACAAACATCGAAAAAGAGAGTATATGCCGCAAATTAAATAGTAATTGGTCTACTGATGGTGTATGGACTATATTCCAAAATAAAGAAACAACATATAAGCACTTTTCAAAATTTTACAATAGAGATGTAATGTTAATTTGTAATAAAGATGATTACAATGCTTTTTGTAACTTTGTAGAAAAACATCGTTCTTTTATTATGAAAAAACACAACTCTTCAAAAGGAACAGGAGTCAAAATATATAATATCGATGAATACAAAGGTGACAAAAAAGAATTGCTTCATGAATTACTTAAAGATGGAAAAGTTGTAATTGAAGAATTAATTAAACAGGATTCACCTATGGCTGAATTTCATCCGAAGTCAATAAATACTGTGCGTTGTGCGACAGTATTGAGAAACGGGAAAGTACATATTATTACAACGATTTTGCGAATGGGCAGAGGAGAAAGTGTAGTTGATAACGCTGGCTCAGGTGGGATTTTGGCATGCATAGATTCTGAAACAGGTATTGTATGTAGCTATGGATTTACTGAGAATAGTAATACGAAATTCGTTAGCCATCCCGATACTGGCAAACAAATTGTTGGATTTCAAGTGCCTAAATGGCAGGAACTAATTGAAACTGTAAAGGAATTGGCAAATGTAATTCCAGAGCAAAGATATGTTGGATGGGATTTAGCTCTTACAGAAAACGGTTGGGTTATGGTAGAGGGAAACAGTGCTGCTCAGTTTGTACTAAGGCAGTTAACAACAAAAAGAGGAATAAGATCAGAGGTTGAAGAATTATTATGTTAGTTCGCATAAGGACACATAAAAGAAATTCTGAAGGACAGAGAAAATTAAATCTCTGTCCTTTATTTTATAAATGATAGAGGTGATATATAGATGTTAGAATTATTAAAACAATTAATAGGAATTACTGTTGAAGATACAGTATTAAATTTCTTTATTGACAAGTCAAAAAATTCAATAAGGAATTATCTTAATATTGATATGACAGTAGAACAGGAAATTACATATTCAAATCAGATAGTGGATTTAGCACTATTTTTATATAAAAATAAAGATCATAACGGTTATAAACAATGGACTCAAGGTGGAAGAGCTGCAACTTTAGCTGATAGTACTAGTGGAATACCAGAATCAATCAAAATTTCTTTGCCTCTACCATTTGTAAAGGTGTGTGGTTCTAATGTTTTATGATAAAAAGATTGATATATTAAGCTTTTCTGATGGTTATAGTGATGATTATGGTCTATGGCACAATGGTGGAGAAACTGTATTAAAAACAATACAATGTGATGTTCAACCAATAACCAAAGAATTAGCTAACAAAATATTTGGATATGAAGACACAGTTGAATATAGAGTGTTTTGTGATATAGATGCTAATGTAGACACTGGTACTATTATTCAATATAAAAATAAGAAATACAAGGTTGTAAAAATCTTTGAGTGGGATGATTATCTTGATCTTCTGGTTGATGGGGTGAGAACATGAGTTTTAAATATAAATCCAATAAAGATAATGTCTTGAATGCACTTACAAATGCTCAGAAATTAGCACTTGAAGCTGTTGGTATGTTAGTTGAAGCTGAAGCAAAACTTCGAACTCCTGTTGATACTGGTACATTAAGAAGGTCTATATCAAATCAAGTAGATGAATCAGATAAAAGAGTTGATATTGGAAGTAACTGTGAATATGCTGTTTACGTACATGAAGGAACATCAACACAGAAAGCACAACCTTTCATAAAAGATGGAGTAATGGAAAATATTGCAGAAATCAAAAAAATAGTAGGTGAAAAATTTCAAACTGAATTTAAATAGGGGATGGTGATATGTTAGAAATATACAAAGTTATAACTAGCAAACTCAAGCAAATACCGAAATTAGCAAATCAAAAACAATTCATTAATATAAATGTTAATAAAGCATCTCTTCCAATGGCAATTGTAACCATACCTAACATAATAGAACCATTTCAACACAGACAAGATTTAACACTTGAAATTAATTGTTGGTCTAGTTCATCATCTGATAAAATTATTGAACTTGAAGGGATAGTATCGGCTATAGACCAAAAATTGAATAGATATAAAGAATTGAATAACAACTTACAAATTAGTATTTATCGTGATTCTGTTTGGAGAAATAATATCCCCGAACCTGATGAATCACTTTTTAGAGTGAAACTTAATTATGTTTTGCAAGTTTACTATATAAATTAGAAGGGAATAGGTGAAAATATGGGAAATTTAACAACGAAACAGCTTGAAAATGTTGTTCTTGATGCTGGTGTTATATATATTAATTATGGATTAACAGATGAACGTGTATTAGCTCCTTGTAGAGAAGGAATAGTATTTGTTGTTGAACAGGAATTTAAAGATATAGAATATGATGGACAAAGAGGTAAGACAAAAGGTATGAGAAGAATCATATCCGAAAATGCTAGTATTACAGCAAATGTTATGGATTTATCACAAGAAAACATAAAACTTGCTTTAGCTGGTTCTAATATGGATGGTACAACAAAAGCAATTACAAATGGAACTGGTGAAATAGCATCTGCTGATTATCTTGCAAATATAACTGCTGTAGGGTTAAATATGAAGGGAGAATACAAAGTAATTACTTTGTATAATGCTATGGCAGACAACGGATTGAATATTGAAATGAATGATAAAGAAGAAGCTTCAATAGAACTTCAGTTTTCAGCTCATTATGATCCAACAAATCTTTCTTCTCCAATTTACAAAATTGAGCAAGTAACAACTCTTGCTTAAAAAATAATATAAAAAATATTATAAAAGCTACTTAAAAGGGGTGATAGAGTTTTTCTATCACTCTTTTTTAATAATAGAAAGGATGATTAATCATGGAAGTAAGAGAATTACAGTTTTCAGATTTATTTCAATTTGCGAAAATAACTAAAAAAGTTAATATAAAAGGTATTCTAAAACAGTTTGTAGGTTCAGTAGATACAAAAAACATGGCAGAAGAAGAAGTTGACAAAATATCAAGAGAAAAAGGATTAGAAATAATTATATCTTTATTTTCTGAAGCAGGAGATGCAGAATTAGAAATTATGAAATTCATCGGAAATCTATGTAGTACTAATATAGAAACAATACAAAAGTGGAAATTCAATGATCTAAAAGAGTTCTATACTAAATTAATAGAAGCTAATAAAAATGAAGATTTAATAGATTTTTTCAAACAGGCAATGAATTAATTGAAGAAGATGTAATTGATTCATTGCTTTCAAGGTATTCAAATATAGATTATATTTTAAAGTCTAACTGGCAACAGGGATATAAACAATATTCGAAATGTAAAGAGAAAGAATTTGAAAAATGTGCATGGGATAAGTGGTTAATAGACTATCAAATAATGCAAAGTAATGGACAAAAATATATTACTTTTGAAAAGTTTCTAAAAGATATCAAATCAAAATCTCAAAACCCAAAAAATAATAAAACTAATGAACAAATCCTTGAAGAGATGGAAAAAGTAAAACAATTACACTGCCAACAGAAGGGAGGTGTTAATTAATTATGCAGTTATTCGAAATATTTGGATCTATAGCACTTAATGGTGGTAAAGAAGCTGAAAGTACAATTTCTAATCTTGATAAGAAATCAAGCAATTTAGCTGATAAAATGAAAAAAGTTGGTGAAGGATTTACAAAAGCTGGTACAAAAATGTCGCTTGCAATTACAGCACCAATAGCTGGTTTAGCTACTTTTGGACTTAAATATAATTCTACCATGCAAGATCTTCAGACTAGTTTTAAGGTAATGCTTGGATCTCAAGAAAAAGCTGTAGCAATGACTGATAAATTAGTAAAACTAGGAGCACAAACACCATTTGAAAGTACACAATTAGCTGATTACACTAAAACAATGTTAAGTTTTGGTTATACAGAAGAAAATGTACTTGGTGTAATGACTCGACTTGGTGATGTTAGTTTAGGTAACAATGAAAAAATGTCATCCCTAACTAGAACTATGGGGCAAATCAATTCTCTTGGGAAATTGCAAGGTGGAGATTTAAATCAGTTAATTGGTCAAGGATGGAATCCACTTAACGAAATTGTGAAAAAAACTGGAGAAACAACTGAAGAAGTACGAAAAAGAATGTCTGCCGGAAATATTACATATAAAGAAGTTGAAGATGCTTTGGTTTCTGCGACATCTAAAGGTGGAACTTTCTACAAGGGTATGGACGAAGGTTCAAAAACTCTGTCAGGTAGAATATCTACATTGAAAGATAACTTTTCAGTGTTAATAGGTGAAGTTACTAAACCGATTTTTGATAAATTTAATGAAGTATTACCTAAAGTTATTGATTTTGTAGGGAATGTTACATCTAAGTTTCAAAATCTATCTCCTGAAATGCAAAATACTGTATTAATAGTTGCTGGTGTAGTTGCTGGAATCGGGCCATTATTAATAGTTGTAGGTAAGATAATATCACTAGTTGGAGTATTAAGTTCAGCCTTACCTGTATTAGGTGGGGTTATAACAGCCTTAACGGGGCCAATTGGTATTACAATTGCAGCAATAGCTGGATTAATAGCAATATTTGTTACAGCATATAAGACAAATGAAGATTTTAGGAACACTGTTAATCAAGCATGGGAATCTATTAAAACAACCGTTGTAAATATAATTAACGGTATTGTAACATATATGAAAAATTGGCTTGCAGAAAATCAAGCTACAGTAAATAGTGTGAAAGAATTGTTTAGAGTTGGTACAGAGTATATTAAAACACTAATTACAACATTCATCAATGTAGTATCATACCTCTGGAAAACGTACGGTCAAGACCTTCAGAATATAGCTAAAGCAGCGTGGGAATTTGTTGCAAGTATTTTCAAAACACAAATTGATATCATAACAGGAATAATCAAGGTATTCACAGCACTTTTAAAAGGCGATTGGCAGGGGGCATTAAATGCTATAAAAGAAACAGCTGGTAAGGTGTTTGAAGATTTGAAGAGTGTATTTTCTAAAGGAACTGAATACTTTAAATCAGTTGTTAAGTTGGCTTTGGATGCAATCAAGAATAATTTTAGTAATGTATTTACAGGCATTAAAAACACTGTTGGCGGTATATTTGACGGAGTTGTAACTTCAATCAAAAATAGTATTAACAAAGTGATCTCAACTCTAAATTCTGTTATCAGAAAAATTAATAAAATAAAAATTAAAATCCCTTCTGTTGATATTCCCGGACTCGGAACAGTTGGTGGGGGTTCTATTGGTTTACCTCAAATTACTGAAGTTCCTATGTTAGCAAAAGGTGGAACAATTACAGAAGCAGGACGTGTTATAGTCGGAGAATCAGGAGCTGAATTGTTGGATTTGCCAAAAGGAGCTAAAGTTACACCTTTAAATGGAAATTCAGCTGGAGGAATTACACTTAATTTTTATGATACCAAAATAATGAGTGATAGGGATATTGACATTTTGGGTGATAAACTTGTGAGACGTTTAAAAGTATTGGGGGTATAAAATGAGAAGTTTTTATATTGCGGGTGAGCTGGTAACAGTCTCACCTAATTGGAATATATCAAGCAAACTAAATCAAAGAACAACAATGAGTATGACAGTAGTTAATATCGGAAATCTTCCAGAAATATCTGAAGGTGATAGTGTAGTTGTATATAATAACACAGATAAAATATTTGCAGGAATTATATATAGTGTAAGAGCATATGAGACTGATGAGATTGTTAGAGAAATTAACTATGATATTCAAATAGTTGATAACTCTGCTATTGCAGATAAACGATTAATAGCACAAGTCGCAGAAAACAAAACAGCTGGTGATATTGTAAAAGATTATATTTTACCTATTTTAGCTGACGAAGGTATTACAGCTGGAATAATTCAAAATGGCTCAACAATTACAAAAGCAGTCTTTAACTATATCCAATGTAGTGCAGCTCTTGACTATTTAAAAGATATTACAGGATTCAACTGGAAGATAGACAATGATAAAAGATTACACTTCTTTTCAAGGGAAACTAACGCAGCACCATTTACCCTTAATAATTTAATACCTCACGATGGTTTTGAGAAAAATAGTACTATGGATAATTATAGAAATAAACAATATATAAGAGGATCACAAGGTGAAACAGCAGTACAAACTAAAGAAAAACCATCCCCAAAACCAGATGGAGAATCAAGAACATTTACAACTCGTTTCCCATTAGCAAAAAAACCAATTATATTTATTAATTCAGTACAAGTTTCTGATAGTGATGTAGGTATTAATGGATTGGATACAGGAAAGAAATGGTATTTTGCTTATAATTCTAATACAATTACCCAAGATACTTCAGAAACACCATTAACTTCTATAGATATACTTGAAATAACATATGTTGGATTAAGGAACTTGTTTGTAAAGATTGAAAATGCAACAGGTATTGATGATAGAAAAATAAAAGAGACTGGTACATCTGGAATATATGAGAATATCACAAATGAAGCCACTATTCAAACAACAAAACAAGCATTAGAATATGGAAATGGATTAATCCAAAAATATGGTGAAATATCAGATACTATTTCATTTATAACTACTATTGGAGGTCTTGAAGCTGGACAGCTTTTAGAAGTTGTTAAACCTTTATTTAATATTAAGGATAATTTCTTGATTGAGAGTGTTAATATATCTGGTTGGGATGCTGACAAAATAGAGTATCAAGTTACTGCTCTTGATGGTGCTTCAATTGGAGGTTGGGAACAATTTTTTAAAAAACTTATTAATAACAATAAAACTTTTAATATATCAGAAAATGAAGTTATCATTACACTTCATACATTTAACGAAAATGAAAAATATAATGGACAGGTTGAAGTTAAGATATTTAATGTTTTATATCCTTCAGAAACATTATATCCATCAGATAATTTATATCCTAATAGAATAGCCACAACACAAAATATATACGATTAGGAGGATAACATGAAAGAAGAAATGAATTGGTCTGGTACTTTTATTATAGAAACAAAAGATATAAAAACAGGCAATGTAAAAACTGAAATTGTTAAAAATAAAGTAATGGACAATGTATTAAACCAATTAATGGGAACATTACAAGGTATAACTCCAAATCTAGAAATTAAGTATCTAGCATTAGGTACATCAAATACAGCTATTACAACAAGTGATACAAAATTAGGGAATGAAATATTTCGAACTCCTATAAGCTCACAAGCTACAGGTTATATTGGTGAACTTATAACTGATTTTGTTGTACTTAACAATGAAGCAGTTGGAAATATACAAGAAATTGGAATATTTGGTGGAATTACTGCTACAATTGTAAAAGATACAGGTACTTTAATTTCTAGGATTCTTTGGAGTAAAGTTAAAACAAATTCAGAAGAATTAAATTTTAAACGAATTGACAAAATAGGGAGGGGTTAAGGATGGCAATTGGTGATTATAACAAAACAGTATGGATAAATGAAACACCAGGTGGTGGTATTCCTGCTATTAATGCTACAAACTTAAATAATATTGAAAATAAAATTAAAGAGTTAGATAGTGAAATTGCAATAGCAGCACGATGGGCTGATATTATGAATGATGGAATTGCAAATCTAGCTACTGATTTTTTAATTACATATCATGATAATATGACACTTACAGTAGGTGCAGGAGTTGGATATTACCAAGGATATAGAATTGTATTTGCAGGTGGAGATTTTACATTTACTGCACCAACATCAGGTACTGTAATTAGATCATTAGTTATACCAACACCAGCTCATTTAACTACAGGTTTTCAAATTTATAATGTAACTTGTACAGCTGGAATGACAAAAATTACATCAGCTGAAGTATCAGCTGTTCGAGAACAAGCAAAAATTAAGTCAAGATTTATTTAACAAAAAAGGATGTGGTTTAAATGATTAAAGTTTGTATTGATGCAGGTCATGGTGGAAAAGATAGAGCAAATAAAGGTAAAACAGGATATATTGAAGCAGATGGTGTTTTAGATATATCTTTAAAGCTAAGAGATGAATTAATTTCTACAGGAGCATTTGAAGTAAAACTTACTAGAGATAAAGATATGACTCTTGGAGTTCGTGAAAGAGGAAATATTGCTGCTTCATGGGGAGCAGATATGTTTATATCTGAACATTCTAATGCTACTGGATTGCCTAATAATACTGCTAGAAGAGGTGTAGATGTTTATACTTCAGTTGATTTAAATGATGATAAATTAGCTAAAGATATAGCTAATGCAGTTGCTTTAGTTATGGGAACTAAAGGGTTAGCTTGTAAACGTGAAAGTACAAATTATGCTGATGAAGATTATTATGGAGTTATTGATTCTGCTCAAGATGGCGGTGTAAAACATGTTATTTTGATTGAAAATGGATTTCATGATAATTTACAAGATGAAGCTATTTTAAAAGACACTAATAAAAGATTAGCAATTGCAAAAGCTCAAGCAAAAGTGATATGTGAATTTTATGGAATTGCATACCATATTGCAGTAAAAAAAGAAGATAATATTAATGATGAACTTGAAAAGGCATTACAGATACTATCAACTAAGAAAATTGAAGGGGATGTTATTGTAAATAGTCCTCAATATTGGTCAACAGCTATCCAAAAGAAAGAAGTTAACTTTCAGTGGCTTGAATCTTTGATTGTTAAAACTGCCAGATATTTAGAAAAGGTCTAAAAATTAAGATAAAATTGTAGTTTTATGCTGTTTTTAAGTCTTGAAAGTGGCTCTACAAGCCACTTCTATTTTTTGTATTTTTATTTATATATGTTGAATATAATAAGATATATGAGTATATAAGTTTTCTTCCTAATTTAAAAATATTTCTACATAATTTTACTATTATTGTCGATATATATGGTATAATGGTGGAAGTATTTGTTTTGTGAGGGAGAAAAAAATGCAAAAGATAATTAATGGTGGTATGTATAGTGTAAAGTTTGCTGGAAGTTCACAATCAGAATTTTTTGGGGAACATCCTGCTATAATTATTAGAACATTAAAAGAAGATGAAATCTTTATTGTTGTTCCATTAACTACATACACCAAAGAAAAAATGAAAAAAGCAAAAGAGAAGGGTTTTGGATATCATGTAAAATCCACTAATTCAATTGCAAGAATTGATAAAATGCAAATATTACATAAAAGGGATATATCAAAAAGGTGGGTTGACGCAAAAAATGATTTGTTATTAATTCTAACTTTTGATGAAATCAAAGAATTAAATGATATGGTAAATAAATACATTGATTTATCTACTGATAAAGAAGAAAAAGAATATGAAAAATACTATAAACAATACAATTTAACTTTCAATTATATAAAACAGATTAAGTTACCATTGGTAAATTTAACAAATAATATATTTACTTTAAATAATATAGATGATCAAAATATTGAGTTAATCAGTAGAAAAAGTAATTTTTCACAAATTTCTATATTAGATTTAAAAAATATGTTCCAAATATTTAAAGATGAATATAGTGTTTTAATTCAAAATAATGAAGATACTATTATTGTTAAACTAATAAAAAAGTGTTGACATTTGCAACCAGTATGGTATAATTTAATTGTAAGAAGGGTAGTGAGAACGTAAATCCAGCTTACTCAAAATTATATGGGTGGAAGGGTATCGAAAGAGTAAAGCCAGCCACAATTATGTGAATGCTATGAAGACCTCTTGAAAAATAGAGGTCTTTTTCATGTCTATTATATCAAAAATAACATATAAACACAATGTTTCTAAAACACAGGCGAAAACTTGTGTTTTATTTTTGTTTGTATAAGAGTATTTTATAGGAATGAGATGTTCTTTATATTTACATTATTTATGGTATAATTATTATTAATTATAAACAATATGTAAATTGTGGAGAATGCTTATGATAAAATATCTTAAGAATTTATTTTCTGGAGTACTTGAAAAAACATTGGTTGTAATTATATCTACTGCAGTTTTATCTGGAGCACTATTGGTGTTTTTTGGTAAATATATATTTGCATTTATAAAATTAATACCATCATTTATATTGAAGTTCTTGACATTTGGTATTCCGGTCTGGATTATTCTGGTGGTTTTATTAATTTTATTTGTTGTATTAAAGGTGTACATTGCATATCAAGACTCAATTTTTAAAGCTAAAAGTTTTTTACAGTATAGGGAAGATGTTTTTGATAGTTTAATTTATAAATGGAATTATTTTGAAGATTATGGTGGAAAGTATGATATTACTGAAGTTAGAGTTTTTTGCCCACATTGTAAATGTCAAATGATTTATGATGGTTATATTCTTAAATGTATTAATTGCGGTTTAATACATAATAAAGATTTAAAAACAGAAAATGAAATTAAAATTCTGATTTATCACAAGCTTAATACTAAGGAATACTTAAATAGAATTAAAACAACTAAATAGTGATTAATTATAAATAAAGCACAGGTTTAATAGCCTGTGTTTTTTATTTTGTAAAAATGTTTGAAGGGAGATGAGAATGTGGATGATTTAAGCGTTGTGCAGGAGCAATTAAAGGATCATGAAGATAGATTAAGAAGTTTAGAAAAAACACAAATTGAAATGAAGTATAATCTTCTCAGTATAGAAAAAGGGCAATCTGACTTGAAATTGATGGTGTCTGAGGTCAATAATAACCAGAATAAGCTTATCAATAAGTTTATTGATTCAGATCTTGATATAAAAAAATCAAACAATAAGAACATTTGGAGTCTTATATTTAAAATATGGGTAGTTATTGCACCTATTATAACTGGAATAGCTGTCTATTTAGGGAATGGAGGTTAATAATATGAAATTTAGTACTAAAAAGTTTATATCAATTTTTATGGTTATAGCCTATGTAGTATTTGTAGGCTATTTACTTTATATAAGAATAGATAAAGTACCTACTGAATTTGTTTCATTTACCGGAATGGTTAATTTAATAGTAGGAGCTTATTTTGGAAATAGTATAGCAAAAGAAAATCAAAGTAAAGCCTGAATTAGATCACTGAAGGACATAGGAGAATATCTTATGTCCTTTTTGTTTTGCAATTTTTGTTGATAAAAAATAGAAAGTTCTATAAAATGGAGGGGTAGTATGAACCTTGAAAATAAAATAACAAGTATTGAAGAATTACCACTTTCCCTTACAGTTAGCGATATTTCACGCATTTTAGGTATTGGAAAACAGAATGCTTATGATTTGTGTCATTCTGAAAATTTTCCTTCAGTGCAAATAGGTAAAAGGATTATAGTTCCTAAACCTGCATTTGTGGAATGGTTAAAAAACCCTAAAAAATATGAAAAAATAGGAGCGTGAAATATATGTCTAAAAGATGTAATGGAGAAGGCAGTATATATCAAAGAAAAGACGGCAAATGGATGGGAAGCATAACAATTGGTAGGGATAAATCAGGTAAACTAATAAGAAAAGCTGTTTATGGAAAAACCAAAAAGGAAGTTGTTACAAAAATGGATTGCATAAAGCATGATATTAAAATAGGTGACTATGTTGAACCTGATAAAATTACTGTTTCAGAATGGATTAATTATTGGCTAAAAACTTATAAAAAGAATAAGTTAAAACCCAAAACATATGATTCATATGAATCCTTATCAAGAATAACTATAATTCCTCATATTGGTGACTTACCGATGCAAAAGTTAAAAACAAAAGATATTCAGGAAATGTATAATAAAAGATATGAAGAAGGTTATTCATCAAATAGCATTCATAAAGTCAATATAGTTTTAAAATCTGCCTTAAATAAAGCAATAACCGAAGGATATATTTCTAAAAATCCTGCTAATTTTGTTGAGTTGCCTGAGATTATTAAAAAAGATATTAAAGCTTTTAGCGCAGAAGATCAAAAAGCTTTTGAACAAGCTGCAAAAGATTATAGTCATTACATAGCTTATATTGTAAACCTTGATACAGGTTTGAGAATGTCAGAATTACTTGCTTTAACTTGGGATAATATTGACTTTGATAAAGCAGAACTAACAGTAAACAAAAATCTTGTAAGTGTTCGAGATAGAGAAAAAGAAGATGGTTTTAAACTTATAGTGCAAGAAAATACTAGCAAGACAAAGTATAGTATAAGAACTATACCCTTAACAAAAAGGTGTATAAGCTTATTAAGAAAGCTTAAAATTAAACAACAAGCAAATAGTAATATTGTATTTTGTTCAAAGTTAGGAACCCATTTGACTCCTCGAAACTATTCAAGAACATTTCAAAGGATAGTAAAAAAAGCGAAAGTAGAGATGTGTAACGTTCACACAATGCGCCATACGTTTGCAACAAGACTTTTTGAAGCAGGAGTACCACCAAAGACTATATCTGAGTTGCTTGGCCATGCTAGCGTATCATTTACATTAGATACTTATACCCATGTAATGCCTAATACAAAAAAACAAGCAATAGATATGCTTGAACAATGTAGCAATAATGAATAAAAAGTCATCGTGAAACGTCCTAAAATCAACGACTTCAAGGTTATATTTTATACTACAATAAATACTACAATTACGATGATTTTAATTGAAATTAGATAAGATTAGACGAGAAACAAATCCAGTATCTTACAATCGGTTTGCTGTTATAAAAAAGAAAAAATCCTCAAAACACTCTGGTTTCAAGGACTTTTCTTTTCAAGTTTGGTGCGCCATCGGGGATTCGAACCCAGGGCCCACTGATTAAGAGTCAGTTGCTCTACCAACTGAGCTAATAGCGCGTATCTCTCTTGAACACTTACTCATTATAAAAGCAAAATTGATTATTGTCAACACTAAAATTAAAATTTTTTAAAAGAAAATTTACCAGAAAATTTACCAAAATATTTTTAATAAAAAGTATTGATTTGTGTTAATGTATGTGTTATTATAATCAAGCGATAGGCCGAAGTGGTGAAACTGGCAGACGCACTGGACTCAAAATCCAGCGGTAGCGATATCGTGTCGGTTCGAGTCCGACCTTCGGCACCAAATAAAGAGTATCAAGACTTTTAAAGTTTTGGTACTCTTTCATTTTGTCCGAAAATACGCTGTTCAAAGAATGAGTCCAGTGGTATAAGAAATGTTTTAAAGGTTATTGAATACTGACTTTCTCTTTATCGAATGAATCAAAGTCCAGTTACACCTGAATCTAAGTTTCAAGTTAGCTGAAATTGAATCCAGTGTACCGATAATCTTATTATATCATGTTGTAATGCATTAATATATTGAGAAATTATACTAAACATTACGTACAAATTCTTTTGCAAATCCAACATTCAAGCCTGCATAATATGATGTATCTCCTATATAATTAATGAATAGCTTTTCATTCTGCAACTTTATTTCTCCTCTCATATTCTCATCAACAATAAACTCTATTTTGGAATCCATAATTTGTCCTTTACCAGACATTGAACCCATATGAGTAGCACCAAAGGGAGGTCTATATGCTGCTTCAATATCAATTTCAAAGGTATTAATACCTGTAGGACGAATAATTGTAAAGCAGCGATAGAATGCTTCCTCTTCGCTTGGCGTTTCAGGTGTATTGTTTGGACTTTCCCATCTTCCAGCAATTTGTAATAAGGTCTTCATTTTGTAATAATCGGTTTCTACTGTTAATAACTGATTAGCATCATCCCAAACTACCTTTGCACCAACCCTTGCAAATTCAGCAATGGGTACATAAATATATGGATATGTCGCACCTTCTGGTTTGAAGTTCAGTACAGGGTACAGACCTGTATTTATATCAACGTCATTGACGTAAATCGGTTGTGTTGCGGTATAAGCGGTTACAGGCTTATAAGTCATAACCCTTGCTTGTATATATGGACAATACATATTCATTCCTCCGTTTTACATAATCTCAATACCATAATATGCAAATTTCTGCAATATGTGAGTGGTGATATGCAAGAACTTTTGTTCGATGATATAATATAAATGTAACCAGTACTATACCAAGAATAATTTGGAAGGTGATGTATGTACTCCAATGAAGATAAAGCACTTGCGTTATCAATGTGGTTGAGTGGTAAGGATTTTAGGACGATTGAAACTGAAATGGGAATTAATAAATTAACACTTATTAGATGGTCTGAGAAGGACAATTGGAACGGTAAGAAGGAAGAACATTTGAATCTACTCAACAAGTCTGCGGTGGAAGATATAGCTGCATTCAAGCTAAAGATGATTAATCAATTAGAAGGTCTTCGGGATATACTCATGGAAGATTCTAAATTATGTAAAGCTCCAACAAAGGATAAGATCGTTAATAATATCTTAGACCTTAATAAACAGTTACTATTACTACGTGGAATTCCTACAGATATATCCAAGGTAGAAAGCAAAGTAGATATCAAGAAGACTGTTAAATTGGAAGACCTCGTGTAAGCTTCTAAAATTCGATCCTAGACTTGCATTGCTGATAGATGAAATCTTATTTATTACGATATAAAGTGCACACTGTGGAACTAACAGCGGTCACTATCAGTTCCACACAGTGCATTGTATGCTTCGTATTAAGATACGAAGTTATGAGATTCTTTTCTGAAAAAGAAATCCTGCAAGTTTGCTCCAAAGACCACCTTAAAAACTCGGTCCATATTTTGGGATTTTTTAAAAGACAGTCAAACAATGAGCAAATTTCAAATCGATACCAAATATTAACGACTCCTTTCTGAAAAAACCTCTTTCATGTTTTCCATGTTATTTGTCAATTATGTTATCATGTATGACTTATTATTTAGTTCGTATAATCTGTAACAATGCCTATATCGGACCTAAAACTGCGGATAAACCTATAGGGAGAAAATTAGCATTAATAGTTGCAATAGCTGCGTTTACATCAGCGGTGACAATATTTGCATCACAGAGAAATTTTATATCAACTAAAGCTATTGATGGAAGTGATAATGGAGCATTAATTTTTTTTGTTTTTGAGTAATTTTACTAACGCACTATTTTTTGTAACATCAAGAATTCTGTATGCTAATATAAAAATATCATTTGCAAACGTAATATTGGTAATCTCAATCATAACTTATTTTTACTTTATTTTATAGAACTTACGCAGAAACTTTATAAACAAGATATATCAGCACATTGAAAAATAAATATATGCGCAAGGGTTGTTGCGAAGGCTTCCAGCATTTACTGGTATTATATAATTTAGATTATGTTATCCTTTTGGCAAGGGCAAAATAAATACTGCCAATAAATGTACAAATGCTTTAAGTAAAGATGTTGCAATAGCTATAAAAGATCCAAATAGTAAGCAACGTAGGTAATATCGTGAAATAATTGAGGTGATCATATTACAAGCAATTAGCAAAAGCTGATGATGTTGCAAAAATGCTAGGTTATATAACTGGTGGAGTTATAAGCAATAACATTATATAGATACATAGAGTAAAATTATTGTATGGATCACAAATTATTGGTTAAGCTGCTTTTTATATGCGAAGTTTGAGTTAGTATATATAATAGAATAGTCATCATTACTACTATTATGTAAATCATTGGAATAGTAAAGCTGTAGTAATAAAAATATTCTCCAAGGTATTCAATTGTATAAGATATTAGAGATATGGTTCGCAATATGTACAATATTACTCGCTCGGAAAATAAACCATCATAATGCGTATCAAAAAAACTAGTATTAGTATGAAAGTCTACGCTCATAAAAGCATTACCTATTGCGTATACAAGTCCAACATATATAAATAATACAAATGGCAGAATTATACTTGTCAAAATGCATAAGCCAATCTTTAAATTCCTATTCACACAAATTCCTTCTTTCCAAATCTTATTGATAAAAGGTTTTTCAAAATTCCTATGATTTTATTTTACATATTTTTATCATCGGATTTAAGATGTCAGTGGTCATTAACATGGGTGACTAAAGTCACATTATTCTTACTAGGGATTATACTACGATTTAAAATTGGAAGTGTGACAGCCAGAATGGTGCAATGGTTGAGATTAATTGTGATAAAGCAGAATTCTCAATAATTGAAGCAGGTGTTTTATGATGTGTTCTATAATAGTAAATACAAATCTTCCAATTCTATCTATTTTATGATATATTAGAAGTATTCCAACTCGAAGGGAGTGAGTGGCATGAAACGCCAGACTATAACATTAAAGGTGATTCTATTCTAGTTTAATAGCGGCAGACAGCATTGTGTCTGCAATCTATTAAGGATGTTGCTGCTCATTTATAAATATGAGGGGTTTGTTTGATATACACATTTCCCCTGATATAAATATTAGACCGCAGGTATAGCCTTGTTGGTCTTTTTTGTGTACCCTGATATTGCAAAAAAGTAAAACCATCTTAATGTATTTCTTATGCTGTAAACTTTTAATACTAAAAATTATTAGGAAAGAGGAATGATTATGTATAAATTGATGCAAAGAGATTACTATAAAGTAACTGATTTGATAAAGACAAAAAATGAATTGTCTGTATTTTCTGTTATAAGTGGAATAATGCCGGGCAGTATTTATGTAAATGATGAAAATTGCCCAACAGCAGCATTAATTATAGCCAGCGAATGCAACTTATTAGTTGGAACTACATCTGATAGCGAGTTTAATTCAGCATTAAAAGATATAGATGATATTGATTTCTGGGATCAACTAACTCCTGATACTTCTGAGTGGTCAAAAATAATTCCTGATGTCCATAAGAACAGGTTTATACGAAAATATTATAGACGAAATTATACTCTCAACACAGATGATTATCAGTGTTCTCCAATTAAACTACCTGACGGATATGTTTTAGAGAAAGCAATACCTGATAATCTGAAAGAAAAATCGTACATAAATTCAAACAAGTTGCTTGATATTATTTCCATTTGGTGTTCTGACCAAAACTTTATGAAGTATGGAGGTATCTACTATATTCGAAAAGAAAACACCATTGTGAGTTGGTCAATGGTGGATTGCTATCATGAAGGTAGAGTGGAAATCGGTGTATATACTGATGAGAGATATAGAAAAATGGGTTTTGGTAAAACTGTTGTATTGGCAAATATTAATGACTGTTTTGAACGGGGGATTAAGTCAATTGGTTGGCACTGTGTAGATATTAATAAAGGTTCCAATACAATAGCCCAAAAAATTGGATTTTCACTGCTTAATGAATATATAGCTTTCACTTCATATCCTCCAGTTGAAAATTTATTAGATCTATCAGAAATAGAGTGGAATGGATGGGGAGAGTATTTTGAAAAAGCATCAAAATTTGAGCCAAGACTACTAGGAGAACAGTTATACGCTTATGTAAAAGCCAATAATATTGATAAAGTAATAAAAACTATTTTAAACATGAAAGAATCAGGTAAAGATGCCCAGCACCAGAATTTACTAACTGAAAAAGATGGATTTCAGAATTTGTTAAATGCTATTAAATTCTTGCAATCAATTGGAATGTGTTCAAATTTCATAAAAAATGAATGGACTGATTTTGTTGAAAAGATAATTGCATCTTCCTAGTATACTTTTTCCAGTACCATAGCATTAATGTATAATCCAAGCGATAATGTTATTGCAAAATAATTATAAAAGTTTGTAACAAAACAGCTTTTTTTGTGACTAATTTGATGAAAGGGGGGATTAAGTGTTTATAATTGAGAAACTATATATGAATTATAAGAAGGATGTCTATAGCTATTTAATCTCACTAACACATAATCCCACACTTTCGGAAGATTTGCTTTCCGAGACTTTCCTAAAAGCAATTCACTCGTTGCCTGCTTTTAAGGGGAATTCATCAATAAAAACCTGGCTTTTTGGAATTGCAAGGAACTTATGGCTGCAGCATTTGCGGGGGTTAAAACCTGAAGTGGAATATGAAGAACTTCTGGGAATTTATATTTTAGATGGAGTAGAGGAGACTCTAATAAATATACAAGCAGTAAATAGAATTTATGAACTTCTTGCCACAAAGGATGAACGAACGCAAAGTGTTGTAAATATGCGGATAGCTGGTTTTTCTTATAGTGAAATTTCCGAAAAGATTGGTTTGTCTGAGAATTCTGCCAGGGTAATTGATTTTAGAGTGAAAAAGTGGCTTAAAACTGTGTTGGAAGAGGAGGGATTGATGTGAGTACAGAAAACAGAAATATTTCGTGTGATATTTACCTTGATTTAATACCGCTTGTACGTGATGAAGCTGCCAGCGAAGACAGTAAAGCTTTTGTTTTTGAGCATATAAAAATTTGTGCAAGTTGCAGAGCGGAGTTTGAAAATGCAAATCCCATTTCAAATAAAGCAATTGATGATAAAAAAATTATCAAATCCATAAGAAAAAGTATGTTATTTACAGGTTTTCTTTTTATAGTGTTTGGAGCTTTGATGGGAGTTTATCTTTCAGATTCAATGGGAATGTTTTATAATATTTTGATTATGCCAATAGTTGGAGCTTGTGGATACTTAACATTAAAAAGAAAATGGTATATTGTTCCGGCGTGCATCTTTGCTTTGACTTGTATTTACTTGATCGTCCAACAAATTTCTGGGGGTGTCTTAGCAAATGGACCTTCAATTGAGCTGATTTTTATGCCGCTGTTTTTAAGTTCAATATACTTAATGCTTACATTATTAGGAGTATTAATTACATTCTTAATAAAATTTGCATTGGGAAAAGAGGGAACAAAATGAAAAAAAACAAACTGGGGTTAAGAATAGCTGCATTAATAGCAGCAATATGTTTGATCGGGTTCATATTATCAGTTGCTAATTCTCTTTTGGGAAATCCAATATCTTCAGCTTTTGCTAAAAAAGCAATTACAAGTTATGTGACTAAAAAGTATCCATCACTAGAACTTACAATAGGAGAAGCTAAATATAACTTTAAAGATAGTGAATATTATTCAGAAGTAAAATCCAATACCAGTATAGATACTCATTTTGAAGTGTTTTGTAGAAACGGAAAAGTTCGATATGATAGTTATGACAGTGTTTTAGGTAAATACAATACTCTTAGCAGGTTGGAAGATGAGTACTCAAAAATAGTTATTCCTATATTGTCAAAAGTAAAAGGACTTGAAAATAACAATTCTATTGTTCAGTTTGAAAAATGGGAGGCAAATAAAGATATTAAGCTGGATATGCCTTTAGACAAAGCAGCATTAGTTGATATGAAAGTTACTATTAGAGTGGATTTGAAAGATGCTTCCCTAAAAAATATCGCTGGTATTTTTGAAGCTTCACATAAAAAATTAATTGATAATGGGTGCATATTTAAATCGTATAGTATATTTTCAGATGATGACGAAGAGTTATTAATAATGATTGATAATGTTACTCCTTCTGATATTGAAAGCGGAAAACTTGAAGAAATTTTGGAAGATGCTCAAAACAAAGAACTGAAACGTGGTGTTAGTAAAGAAGATGAAATACGTGACACAGGAATATCTGTGTATATCACAAAACGAAAAGATATTAAGAAATAAGGAATAGACAATTGTATGTGTAGTCTCATAAAAGAACTGGAAAACAACTGCAATAACCTTAACAAATTTGCATCTTTTATTAAAGGTGCGTCAAAAGATTATGAAGATTCAGAAAAAATCGTTAATGTTCTATTAAATAGTATTGAGAATAAGACAAAAACTATAAGCAGAGAAATATCAGATTTTTGGGATGTAGGAAAATCTCTATTCGAGGACCAGGCAGTTGATAGGGTAAAAGAGTATGCAAAGAAATTAATTGATTGGGGAGCAAACTTTGACATTCTAAAAAATGTTGATGAGACAGTCGACTATCTTACAAATATGGTAGATACTAAAATGGAGGAGATGTTCAAATATTTAAATGAAAAAGCAGATGAATGCTTTGATGGATTTGAAGATCTAACAGACATAAACGAGAAAAATATGGTCTACAGATTTATAAAGGATAGGATACAGAGGAATATAGGTATCCTAGAAGGAGGCGTTGATGAAGTAGTTGACATGGTTGTTGGAATATTAGCATTAGCGGCGAAATTTAATCCGAATTTGTTAAGCTTAAGGATAGGTAACGGTATTAAGGATATAATTATTAATCCTGACAAATATATTACAAAGGCTATAGAACTGAAAAATACAATGGAATATTTAGTGAAAAACAGAGGTGAAGTTCTTGAATTAATTATTGAAGAGGTAGATAATTATAGTAAAGAACTAGAAGATGACCCTTATAAGAGGGGACAAGTAACTGGACATATAGCTCTTTTTATAGCATCACTGTTTATTGGTGGAGGAGAAGCAAAAGTAGCATCTAAAGCAAGCAAAGCAGAGGATGCATTAACTGGGCTTGGTAAAATTGAAAGACTTTTAACCAAGATAAAATTAAGAAAGCTCACAGCCGGCAAGTCGCCGAAGGAAATTGCCGAGATTATGGAATGCTTCGGTAAATATGGTGATGATGCTTTGAAAGCGATTAAAAAGGGAATTGATCCTGAGCATATTAGGGAGTTAGAAGAGCTTGGGATAAAGCCGAGTGACTATAAGAAGTTAGGTATTGTAAGTAGAGAAATTGCAGATATGGCGGCTGAGACAAAAATAGCGAACGAACTATCAACTGGTGTTCTTAATAAGGCAAAGTACGTTGAGCCAGAAATTACAAAAGCAATGAAATCATTAGAAATTGATGGCGCACATTTAGAAGGACTTGATTATAGACAAAAAAGTAATGAAAGTTTATGTAGAAAAATACTTTCTGATTCACATGCAAAAGGGATTACTCTTGAGGAAGCGGCTTCTGGTATTGGTGATAGCTTAAGATACACGTTAGTTGCAGATGAATCAAATTATACACGATTGGTTGAGCAGTCACTAAAACAATTGGAGGAACAAGGGTATAAGATAAATAAAGTTAAAAATTTTTGGGGAGAAGAAATATATCAAGGTATAAATGTAAGTTTAACTACACCTGACGGAGTAAAAATGGAATTGCAGTTTCATACCAGTGCATCATATTATACTAAAGAAGTTTTAAACCATAAGTACTATGAAATTGCTAGAAGTGAGACTGCCAGTATTGAGGAAATTACTGAGGCTAATAAGATTATGATTGAAAATCAGTCTAAAGTTACCATGCCGGATGGAGTTAAAGATATTTCGGGCTTGAAAGGAGATTAATCATGATAAACAGAACAAGATATTATAAATTTGATATTGGCGATGGTTTAATGAGGCGAACAGGTGCCATAATAGAATATTTGGATAAGGATGGAAATTGGATAGAAGATAGAAACTTAATTAGAAAATTTATAGGTGGAGATACAGATTTTGATGAAATCTCTTTTGAACATGCTCTAAAGATTATTGAGGAAAGGTCTAGAAAGTAGCATATAGATAATCTTTTGTGCATGAGAGATCTTTTAGATGGGGGGGCATAGACTTGATATCAATTGAAATTGCATTAAAATTTGCTATGGATAAACATAAAGGACAGGTTGACAAAAGTGGAGCTCCATACATTGAGCATGTAATGCGGGTAGCGGAAAAAGTGAAACGTGATGAAGAAAAAATAGTTGCTTTATTACACGATGTAGTTGAAGACACTTCTACTTCATTAGAGGAAATAGAAAGCCTTGGGGTGAGTGATGAAATTATTAAAGCAATTGATTTATTAACTCATAAGAAAGATAGTAATTATTATGACTACATACGGAATATTTCAAAAAATAATCTAGCAAAAGTAGTAAAGTTAGCTGATTTAGAGGATAATACAGACGTAAGAAGGATGGAAAAGCTTCCAAATGATTTGAAACAAAGGTTATTAAAAAAGTATGAACTAGCTTTATCAATTTTAAATGAAGGTAAATAATTAGACACCGAATTATATGAAACCCTGAGACTGTAACAATGTAGATTCGTTTTTTTCTTTCATCCTAAAGTAGTGATATAATAATTTCTGATGATAATTTGAAATTTTCTGGACACGAAGTTCCAGCTATAAAATATATTTTTAGAAACTCTACACAAACCCAACCTATCAAGGATGTCATTATAACACCTTATAATCCTTCTAATAAAAATATTGGTGGATGTATGGCTGATATAGGATTGTTGAACTTTGTAAATACTGAAAAAACATTAACTGTATACATTACTGCTACAGATTATGCAAATAATGAAACAACTGTATCAAAAACCTTCTATTACGACAGAAAATATACTTACGGAACCCTTTCAACAGGGAATTCAACAGCGACTAGTGTAGAATGCTACTTTGATGCATATAGTGATATTTCTGGTGTGATGTTTAGTAAGTTTGTTCTTGTAACCTCGCAAAATGGTAAATCAGTAAGAACTGAAGTATATGGAACAAAAGTGTCAGCTAATCGTTGGAAAATAACGTTAGATAGAAATACGCTCAATAGTACTACAGGTGAATTTAGCATAGACGTATGGTCTTCAGATAATATAAATAATTATGGCTATGTAGGTGCAGTGTTTCATCGGTTTTAGGAAGCTGTTTTAAGTAATAAAAAATCCCCAATACGATGTTGATATGCTCCCTTCTAGGTAGATAGTTAAAATAATAAAACTGTTTACTAAGAAGGGAGTAGTTTTATGCCTAGAAATGTTTTGTCACATCACAAACTACTGGCATTTGGTCTTCTGGAAGGGAGGTTGAGCCAAATAAAAGGATATTTTGGATGACTTGCAAATAAAGAGGTTTTAGACCGTAACCAAAGGTGAACCCGCCAAAAAGTATTTTTTTTCATAACCATATAGATTAAATTAGAAACTGCCAATATATAACTATATTCATATAAATAAAAAATAAATTTCTTATTATGATATATTCATACCTCACTGAAAATTCTATATTTAAAGAAATGGAGCGGATTAAATGAATCAATCAATCTTGAAAAGGCAGGAAAAATTTGCTAACTCAATATCCTTCTATAGTTCTTTATCCGGTTGTATAGGTGTCGGTATATGCTTTTTATTTTTGAATGTTTTGTCGATATTATAAAAGACACGTATTAAATTTTATAATAATTGTGCTTAATACGTAAAATTCCTAGATAGGAAGGGGTATAGGAAAGAATGAAAAACTGGAAATTAAGCAGAACAATCACGTTGGGAATAACGATAATTGTCATTGTTTGCATCAGCCTGCTCTATGTTATGGCAAACAAAACAATTAACAACATGATGAAACAGTCAGAACGCAATCAAATGGAAACAAATCTTTTGGCACAGACAAGTCTTATTGATGAGTATGTAAACAACCAAGAAGAGTTATTAATTGCTTATAGTAAGGCACCTGCAGTACGGGAATTATTAAAAGATGTACATAATGCCGAAAAGCAAGCAATTGCGCAGACATATACTGAAAACTACTATGCAGGACTTGATAATTGGGAAGGTATTTATATCGGAGAGTGGAATACGCATTGTATTGTACATTCTGACGCCTCTAATGTTGGACGTACATGGAGGAAAGAAGCAGATCGCTTAAAACAATTACAAGATGCAATGTTGAAAAATGGACTATATAATGCAGGAATCATTGTTTCACCGGCACACGGACAGCTTGCTTTGTCGATGTACTACCCTGTATTTGACACAGATGGAACTACAATTTTAGGTTATGTAGGCGGTGGTCCGTTTGCGGAAGGTTTAAAAAATCTTTTAAATAAATTGAAAAGTAAAGAAGAGACAACCGGATATTATATGATTAATGTTGTGAGCAGAAAATATATCTTTGCCGATGATAAGACTTTGATGGCTACGGATATCAAAAATCCGATGTTATTAAATGTTATTGAAGCAATTAAAAAAAATGGTGGTAGCGGAGAGCTTTCATATATGGATGAAAAAGAAGGTGCTTGTGTTGCCAGGTACCAATATATCAGCGAACATGGTTGGGCAGTTGTATCCTTCGATAGTGAAAAGAATATTTATAGTGATACCAGAAAGAATACGAAAGTCCTTGCTACAATTTGTCTCTTATTCGTTGTAGTAATCAGTGCATTGGCATTTGTAATGATTAGATTGAGCATGAAGCCTTTGCGATATGTTGAGGATTCTATCAAACAACTTGGAAACTTAAAATTACAGAAAAATAAAAAATTGGAGCCATGGATTGGTACGAAGAGTGAAATCGGGCAGATTGCTACTGCAATGAATTCTTTGTATGAGTCGTTGGGAGAAATTGTATATACCCTTAGCAATTGTTCTTCTTCATTAAGTGAATCAGCAGTTGCTATGCAAGATTCTTCGGGAGTGTTGGTAGAATGCGTATCAGATAACTCAAAGGCGACAACATTATTCGCAGAACATACAGAAGAAGTAAATGCAGCTGTTTCAAAAGTAGCTCATGAGGTTGCAGAAATTGCGCATGTAGTATCAGCGGTAGAAGAAAGAATTAGTCAGGGTAATAAGCATAGTGGTGAGTTACTTGAAAAAGTTGATCAAATGCAGAAACTTGCAAATAGCTCAATGATAACAATCAGTGAGCAAATGGAAGAAAATCAAAAATCAATAAAACATGCATTGGGTGACTTACAATCATTAATGCGTATTGATGAGATGGCGTCAAAGATTCTAAATATTACAAGCCAGACCAATCTCCTTTCATTAAATGCTTCGATTGAGGCGGCAAGAGCCGGTGAAGCGGGAAGAGGATTTGCTGTTGTTGCCGGAGAAATTGGCAATTTGGCCAAGAGCTCATCTGAGACAGCAACTCAGATTCAAGCAATTTGTAATGAAACAAGAAATAATATTGCAAATATTCAAGCATGTTTTGATCAGGTTATTTTGTTCCTGGAAAAGGATGTACAGGCACAGTTTGTAGAGTTTGCAAAAGCAACGAAGGATTATCATCAGTCAATCCAGGATATTCAGGACATTATTGCAGATATTGCAGGTGCATCATCAACGTTTGTTGATACAGTCGATACAATTCAGACACAGATTCAGTCAGTATCAGATGTTCCGGGTTCTAAAACAGTGAACAGTCAGGATATTTTGGATAAAGCGCATCAAACGGAAGTAACAACAGAGGAAATGACGGTTATTGTTGGTCAAAATAAAGAAAACGCAGTTGCAATCAGCGGAATTGTGAATCGATTCTCATAAGATATATGTGGTATACTTTCTATCATTAAATCATTTTAATATTAACACAAGGCTGTTTATGTTTTAGGGGTTCTCGTCAAACCTTTTAAAAGAAGAATAGCGCGGTATAGATACCATGTCGGTTCGAGTCCGACCTTTAGCACCAAACTTAAGAACCAAACTTAAGAACCTTGTAACAAAAACAGTTACAGGGTTTTTTACTTTTATTCTCTTGACCACTGGACTTATCGAGTGACGGTAAATAATCCCTTGGGGAAAGGGTGGACTAAATTATAATGTCATCGCACATTGATTAAGCATATTATAAAACAGCACATTATGTTGAGGAGATGAATGAGATGGCATGTCCAATTGGAACTATAAGTTATACAATTCAATCTGGTGATACTCTATATAAAATAGCTGCCAAATATAACACAACATACCAAGCGATACTGACAGTAAATCCAGGATTAAACCCTAATAGACTTTATATAGGACAACAAATCTATATTCCTGTAGCCCAAGCTACTTTACAGATAGCTAATCAGCCAATATTGGTAAATGGTACGAATATCAATACAGGGCAATATCCTGTATTGAATTACAAACCACCAAATGCACAATACCCATATATTTATGTACCAATTGCGGAGTTTTCAAAAGTAGGTGCAAATGTTTCTTGGGATGAAGCAAATCAATTATTGACTGTTACAACAGACTACTACACATTACAAAATACTGTTTACCAGCAGCAAAGCCAGATTAAAGATCTTCAGGAGCAAGTTGCATTATGCAATAAGACATTAGTAAAATTTGAAGGAACTGTTGAGGGGTATTACAAATTCTCAGGGGTATATTGGAGTCAACAAAGTCCTAATAATTACTTTACAATAGGTAAATATTATGAGGTTATTAGTCAAGAACCTGGGATGCAGAGAGAATACATGGCTGTCCTCAATGATAATAATCAGGAGGCAGTTTTTGTACGATTTACTCTAGCTCAACCCAAGGGGATAGTATACATAGGTATAGCCGAAGATGATTTGTATAATTTTTCATGGGAAGGGGCAAATCTTGAAAAATTTAAGTTACTTGCTCCTACTAGTGGCGAAATTTCATTAACGCCAGGAAGAGTCTATATAGCTGAAAAGAATTGGGGTTATCCTGGATATGAAGGAAAGGCATACACGATTGTTGGAACTGATGTAGTTATTACTCCTGCAGCCCAGTAATCTTTTTTAGTATTACAAGTTAGTATTTATAAAGAATGCAAACTCTTAAATGGCGAGAGGATGTTTATATATAACCTCATTAAAGCATCAAGGCAAAATATACATGGAACCACCTAAATGGCAGTTCTATGTATATTTTGTGTTATACTCTGAAAACGTTAAATTAACGTAATTTCTTAAGCTTGCAGAAATAATTCAAAAAGCTGAAAGTAGCTTACAACCAGATTTTACTTAGCTTTGCTGAAAAGATTGCATTTGGGATTGCATGGTAGTAAAACTCTGTTGTATTCTTGAATATTGTTCCTGTGGTGCTGCTTCTACTTTGTACCATCCCTTTTTATTCATTAAATCAAAAAGCGACTTTTGATTTTGCAGTGATTTGTTCAATAATCCGGTAACATGATTTCTTACAGTATCATTTGCACTTTCAATTGTTGCTGTACATAAAGCTGTAGCTTCAAGTTTTAATAAATATAAAATAGAGCCTGCCCATTCTTTTTCCTGTGGTTGATTTTGCATAGTATTCCTCCTTTATTGTAGATTGTTCTTATTTACTATTGATGCGGTTGCTGTAATCCATTGATTATGTTCTGTAACCATGGATTGCATAAATGATTTGAATTCAGGATCAACTGCACTGTTGGATGCAAAGTTGCAGTTTTTCATTGTTGATTCAAATAACTTGCAGATATCTTCCAAGTATAGCAGTTCTCTAGTAGTTAACTGGTTCATATCTCGTTCCTCCTTATGATAATATTCATATAATAGGATTTGCAAAATTTAAGAAAATAATCATTATTTCAAATTCTAATGTTTTTAGAATTTTGTACGCTTTTGTCTGCAAAGTATATTTTGCTATTAATATTTCTGGTGGGTTGATAGAGGCAATAAAAGTATATATAATAAGCATGTAAATTAAAAAAGGCAACTTCTCTGTGTAAAAGGAGACATATTTGATTGAAGTCGAAATATATATTATGCTTAAACCTATTATTTATACTATTTACATTAACTTCTTGTCATGATGCAATCAAATCTAATTACAATGATGATCAAAAAAATGAAATAATTAGTTCTTATGAAAAGTATGTTCATCGAGATGGAAAACTGCTTATTCAAAATAATGAATTGATTTCAATAAAAGCAGTTAATTTTGACAACCTTACTTGGTTTTCAGAGGCAAAGTTAGAGGATGGAACGCCAATTTTTACACTTCACCATAGTGGGAAAGATTATGATATGGTAAAGTCATATGGATTCAATGCGATTCGCTTTTTCATTAATTGGCGTGATTTGTATACTGATCCATTGAAAAAGAATATAAATAAAGAAGGATGGGATTGGTTAGACAAGAATATTGAATGGGCAAAAAAACGAAATATTTATTTGATCTTGGATTTTCATTGTCCTTACGGGGCATTTGGCACTCAAAGTCAAGGTACTTGGCCTATATGGACAAATTCGGATGTCCAAAATGCTTTTGTTTCAACTTGGAAGGAAATTGCTGAAAAATATAAAAATGAAACTATTGTTGCAGGGTATGACTTGATGAACGAACCTGCTTTACCGGTAGATGGCAAACAAGAATATGCTAATCTTATGCAAAAAACTATTAATAAGATTCGAGAGGTGGATCCGAATCATTTATTGATTGTGGAAGCTGCAGTAGGAATTGAAGGAGATGACAAGAGTTGGACGCGACCAACATGGGTGAAGGTTGAGGAGGAAAATATTATGTACTCCTTTCACTTTTATGATCCGCTAACCTATACTCACAATGGGGCTTTTGTTTCTGCAAAAAAAGTATGTTATCCAAGCGATCTTTATAATCAAAAGCATCTTAAAAACGCTTATAATGAGTTTATATCTGAGCACTTTTTAAAGGAATATCCTTTGTTTCTGGGCGAATTTGGTTGCAATGATTGGACAAAAGATTCAGGAGCTTTGCAATGGATTTCAGATGTCTATCAGTTATGCAATGAGAACGGAATTCATACTGCATTATTTGCCTATCGCTCATTTGAGGACTTTAAGGATAAAAGTGTTTATAGTTTTGCAATCAGTAAAATGTATTATAATGCAAATACGGATACAGGTATTGAAGAAGTGCTCAATAAAGATATTATTGAATTTTTGAGTAAGAAGGATTGAGAGTAACTTTTTTGTCCTATAGCGCTAATAATATTTGTGAGATTAACTATAATTTTGTGATAAATACTATGTTGATTAACCTTTCGACCTTGAAATTCCCCACATAACAGTAGTAGTCTCAGGTTCAAATATTCCTGATTCTGTGTCATATAGGGCAGCTATAGTTGACCTTGTTTCCTTTGCAATTCAAAATAATCTAGATAATATTTTTTTCAATTATTGTTAATTATGGTATTATAGATTTACAGGTTGCATCTATTTGCACCTGAAGGGTATGTTGTTGAAGGTTGGGGCAAAACAATAATTGTTATTTGGATAGGTGATTTGAAAGATTATGGACTTCAGCTTTCAAGCTAAGCTTCCATGCATGATGAAAAAATAACTTTCGTTATAAAAAAATTGGTACTCTAAAAGGTATATACAATCTGGGTGTAATTCTATTAGTGAGGTGAATGACATGAAAAGAATATTTCTGGCAGCACTAATTGGCCTTATGCTGTTTACAGCCTGTGATAGAAATACAAAACAAACAGATAGCAAAGTGGAGCCTACTATGACAGCCAATTCTCAAGATGATGTAATAATACTTGAAGATATTGAAATATCCAGTATAAAAATTAAAAATTTAAGTACCAAGGATGAGACAATCCTTATAAAAGAAGGCATTATCAGGGAGTTTTGCGGCTTGCTTGCCGGAATGAAGTATAAAAAAACCGATGAACAATGGGGGATGACCCATGAGGCAGAAATCTTTATTAACGGGGAGTCGGCTCTTAAAATTAGTTTGGCTGAAAGAGCGATCAGTGTTAGTAGGAAAGTAAGACTTGGGGATACCGTCGTCGAAAAGGGAATTTACGAGGCAGATGAATGGATAGGTAGACACATTGGAAAATTTTTTGAAGGCACTGTTTTAGACCCCCAGCATATTGAAGTTCCTGCAGAACTTACTATGCCTGAAGAATCGTCCAGAGTAGAGCTAAGCGATATGGGAAGCAGTAAGATCAACCAATACGAAGTACAAACCAAATTACTTGATTTTGTAAAATTGAATTTCTCTGGTCAAAAATTTGAAATTGTGGAGGGTAAAAGGGTATTTAACTATGACACAATAGAGAAGCAAAGGCTGGATATGCTGAAAAAGTACAGAGCAATAATTATTGAATATCCTGATGGTTATGTAAGTGTTGAATCCGGAAATGAGTATAATGAAATTATTTCTGCACCGTATGTTACCTTGATAGAGCTATCTGAAAAACCGGGGAATTATCAGCTGTTTACCGAAAAAATGATAATTGATATAAAAGCACAAGAGCAATTTGTAAATGGCTTTGACAATGTTTTTAATGAAAATAAAGTATTAAAAGCTTTGAAGCCGGATGAAGTTGAGGTATTATATAATGAAAAGAGACCATATTACATGGAATACATCAGTAAAAACCTTGGTATCGAAAGCTGGCATGGAAGAGAACCTCAAGAATTGGAAACACGTAAGCTAAATTTGGATAATAAGGGTGAACCTTACGAAGTGTTAGAATTCTATAATGGATTTGACTTGAGGCTTTTGTTCTTTAAAGCGGAGAAGTTTGTTGACTATATAGATTTCGGAGGCAGACAGGCTGGGACTGAGTACCGTATGGAAAAGGTTGGAGATAAAATATTTATTGCCGGCAAAAGATGCAGGGGTTATGGTACTGGTGAAGCCAGATATTTTGAGGATTGGTATATACTGAATGATCAAGGTAAAAAACTTGTTATAAGTTTTCCTTACGATGTTTTTTCTCAACCACCTTATGGGGGTTATACCTTAAAGGCAAAAAGCATTAAATTGACAAACGGTGATGATGCCAATCTCACAGTAGATTATAGTGTTACAAAGTATTATTTACTTAATCTTGAAAATGCTGATGAATATGGACATATAAAAGTAGAGGGTACAAAGAAGGTTGTGTTCAAATGGGATGATGAAAAGTCTGTCTTTGTATCCGAATACGTTCCAGATGAGATGGGAATAACAGAAATACCTCCCGAAAGTAAAAAGATAACTGAGAAGTCTACCCTAATACTTACAGAGAAATACAAACAACTCACAGAAATAGTTGAATCAATTGGTGACGAAAGTAATATAAATGGAAAAGAAAATATGAAAGGGTCACTTGAATACTTCTTAAACGACTGTGAGGATTGTAAGGAAAAGTCGGAACTGCTGAAATTGATAAGGAATTACTGAAATACTATTTGGAATTTTCCACATGGATTATTTGAACAAATAAGGCTTGAAGTGAAATGGAATAATGTTTAAATACACAGCTAGGGAGGACTAAAAACTATGAAGGATACAAAAACAATCCGGTTAATATATCTGTATAAATTTTTTGCCTGGTTTCATATGTTTTCAGCGATATTGATTCCCTTTTTTACGTCGTGGGCAAAGCTGTCTATATTTCAGTTTATGTTTCTTGAATCATGGTGTATGCTTTGTATGCTGATTTTTGAGATACCTACAGGCGGAATTGCAGACTATTTGAGCAGAAAGGCGTCGCTTCAATTGGGGTTAGGAATTCAGATGATAGGATTTGTTATCTATGTGTCAGTGCCTAATTTCTATATGTATATGCTTGGGGAATTGGTGGTAGCGCTTGGATTTTCGCTTATATCGGGAGCCGAAGAGTCATTTATATATGATACAGTAAAGGCACAAGGCAGGGAAGAAGAATCAATGAAAGTATTAGGCAAGGCTGAAAGCTTTGGTATTGCGGGGATTATGGTGGCAGCACCGTTAGGTAGTTTTATTGCAGGAAAACTTGGATTAAGCTATCCAATGTTTTTGATGTTTATTCCTTTGGGTGTTGCACTAATTCTTTTGTCTTTTATGAAAGAACCTGTATGCAGCAATAAGGAAAAAGTTCAACGGAGTTATTTTGGCACAATAAAAAGCGGGTTACTTTTTTTCTATAATCATAAAGCCATAAAAACCATTGCATTGGATGGAATTGTCATAACTACAGTAGGTTTTCTGATGTTATGGCTTTATCAGATTATGTTAAAGGATTTAGGCGTTAATGTTGCTTATTTTGGTATTGTTAATGCTGTATTTACAGGGCTGGAAATTCTTTTGCTTAACAACTATTCTAACCTGGAAAAAATTCTAAAGTCCAGAAAAAGGTTGATATTTTGGGGTTCGATTATAATTGGAGCCATGCTACTTATAGGTGGGTTTCTAAAATCAGTTTGGGTAGCTATTATTGTTATTCTGACTGTTATAAGCATATGTATGACTCGAAGAACTTTGACTATAAACTACATAAACAAGTATATTCCTTCCGAAAACCGTGCAACTGTAATATCTTGTGTATCGATGCTCATTAGCCTTTGCAAGATGCTGTTGTTTCCCGTTGTTGGACTGATTATTGATAAGACTTCTGCAAATGTTGTGTTAATCGGACTTGGTATATTTGTACTTATTTTTGCAGTAACTTCAAGAGTGGAAGAGAGACATCTTGTTGGTAAAATTGAAGCTGAAAGCTAAATGATTGAATACCTCTGGAGTTGACTCTTGAGCTTTATGATAAAGTTAAAAAGAAGAACTTGAAAATTACTTGCGTTGAAATGTTGGGGAAAGCGCAGGAGATTAAAGATTATATTAATTTGCAAAAACATTAAGTCATATTGGTGTGATCACATAGGTTCATATTATAAATTCCGCTTTTTCAAAGATTGAAATCATTGGATACATTCTTTTTTGTTCATCTAATACTTGCTTCATCCAATATAAGAAGTTCGGTGAAGTCGCTCGTTATGTATTGTTTTTTTGTAAATTAAAGTAGTATAATTATAGAAAGATTTAAGATTGGGAAGCAATGGAATTGTGTATAATAAAAATCTTATTTTTCAATAGATTAGTTATGAGGAGTATATCGTAAAGTAAACGAATTTGCACAAACAAAAGAGGTGGATGGTTTGACGGAGTTTTCTCCAGGAATGAGAGTAATAATTCGTGATGAAGAATGGATGATAAAGAAGGTTGATACCAATACACTAGGAAGAAAATCAATTAGCTGCATTGGAATATCAAGATTAGTAAAGGACTATGAAACGGTGTTTTTAACTGATCTCGAAAAAATAGAGCAAGTAGATCCGGCAAAGATAAAGCTAGTAGTAGATGACTCACCTTTTTACAGAAGATCAAGGTTATATATAGAAAGCCAGTGGCGCCAGAAGATACCTACTGATACCGCATTACATATTGGTAATCGTGCAGCGATGGATTTAATGAACTTCCAGCTTGAGCCTGCACAAATTTCATTAAAACGTCCACGTCAGCGTATTCTTATTGCTGATACTGTTGGTCTTGGAAAAACACTTGAAGCAGGAATACTCATGTCTGAGCTTATTGCAAGAGGAAAAGGGAAAAGAATACTTGTTGTCACAGTAAAAAGCATGATGACACAGTTTCAAAAGGAAATGTGGAATAGGTTTACAATTCCTCTTGTACGCCTTGACTCAAACAAGATACAAAAAATCCGATCACAGTTACCAGCAAATTACAACCCGTTCTTTTATTATGACAAGACAATAGTTTCAATAGATACACTGAAAAGGGATATAGAATACAGGACTCACCTTGAGAATTCCTGGTGGGACATTATTGTTATAGATGAAGCACACAATGTTGCGGAACGCGGCAGCCGTCAAGCACAGCGTTCAAGATTGGCAAAGCTGTTAGCGGAACGTTCAGACACATTAATAATGCTTTCAGCCACACCCCATGATGGTCGCAGTGAAAGCTTTGCATCACTCATGAATATGCTTGATCCTACAGCAATTGCAAATCCCCATGATTATAAAAAGGAAGATATCAAGGGACTTTGCATCAGAAGATTCAAAAAGGATGTAAAAGATCAGGTCAGAGGAGCATTTAAAGAGCGAAGTGTGAGTATTGAAAATTGTACTGCAACAGATGCTGAGGAGTATGCTTTTGATCTGTTCGCACAGATGCAACTTGAAATGGATACAGGAAAACATCAAATAGCAGGTCAGCTTTTTAAGACGAGCTTGGAAAAGGCTATGTTTTCAAGTCCTGCTGCTTGTATAAAGAGTATTGAAGAGAGATTGAAAAAACTAGGGAAAAAGTATGATAATAATGACATAAAAGATATTGCTCAACTCGAAGGCCTTCGTGATGCCCTTCTAAAGGTTGATGCAAATAAATTTTCAAGATATCAAAAACTTTTTGATTTGCTGAAAAGTAAAGACTATAACTGGAGTCCAACAAAGCCTGATGATAGAGTTGTTATTTTTACAGAACGTATTGAGACAATGAGATATCTTGTTGCACAGCTTCGAAAAGATTTAAATTTAAAAGAAGATGCAATTCAGGAAATATACGGCGGGATGAGTGATAGTGAGCAACAGAAGGTGGTTGAAGACTTTGGCAGAGTTGAGGCTCCTGTACGAATACTTGTTGCCTCGGATGTTGCTTCACAAGGTATTAATTTGCACTATCTGTCCCATAGATTGATACATTTTGATATTCCATGGTCGCTTATGGTATTTCAGCAGAGAAATGGCCGTATTGATCGTTATGGACAACATGAAAAGCCTGATATCCGCTATATGACTATAAATAGTAAAAATTATAAAGTAAAGGGAGATATGAGGGTTATAGAGATTCTTGTTAAAAAAGAGGAGCAGGCGTATAAGAATATCGGTGATCCAACATTATTGCTTGGCAAATTTAATGTTGAAGAGGAAGAAATGCTTATTGCCCAAGCACTTGAAAACAACATTGATGCAGATACATTTTCTGCACAAATTGACAACAGTGCTGATGAATTTAACCCGTTTGAGCTGTTGATGCAGAGTGCCGTTGATAATACAATTAGGACTGAAGTTCATGAAGACGAGACTCTCTTTTCTGATGTAAATTATATTCGAAGTGCTATGAATTACTTTTCAAAGGAAGATAAAAACCCTGTACAGAATCTCGCTACAGTGGAAGGTGTTGAAATAAAAGTAACGCCGGAACTGAGACGCAGACTGGCTGTATTGATTCCTGAAGATGCAATGCCTCAGACAGACTATTTGAGATTAAGCCCTGATAAAAATTTCTGTATGAATGAAATGAAACGTAGTATGCAGAATAATATGAGTGAAACTGCATGGCCGGCAACACAGTTTTTATGGCCTATTCACCCTGTTTTTAACTGGATAGACGATAAAGCTAGCTTGTTATTTGGTAGAGGAGAAGCACCACTTGTAGGTATTCCTGAAAAATTAAGTGAAAGAGAAGTAATTTATATTATTGCAGGAACTATACCAAACAGAAAATCAACACCGGTTGTAGATGAGTGGTTTGGATTAAAGTTTGAGAATGGTAAATTTGTTGAAGAAATGACAATAGAACAAGTAATTTTAAAGACTGGTTTCGGAAGGAATGATGTTCCGAATAGAAATAATCTTCCTGAATCAGCAAAGGGTATTGTTGGAGAGGCCATGAATGTTGTGGTTGAAGAAGCCCAAAAAGTTCTTAAACGCTATTTCAAGGAATATCAGGACAATATTGATCCATTAATATATGAAGAGCTTGAAAAACTAGAAGGTTTAAAGGATAAACATAAAACTTATCAGCTTTCATTATTTGAAAGTGAACGGAAAAAAGGTGAAGAAGAACGCAGAGTAGATGCACTATTTAATACATATATAGATTGGGTGCATGATACACTGGAAATTGAAGATAATCCATACTTGCGTGTAGTAGCAGTATTAATGGGGGTGTAAATATATGATGGATTTGACAGGTATAAATAATTATAACGAATATTATACCAACCATTACTTTGCTTCTGTATTTGAAGAGAATGCCGCCGAAACAATAACAGCATGGAAAAATGCGTCGAAGGAGTCGGAAGAACTCCGTACACCATGGTCATTGCTCCGGGATTGTGCAAAGTTATATTATACAATTTATGATAAGTCTAAAAGGACAAAAAATGATTCGCAGATACTACCCATGATTAAAGATCTGGCAGACATTTGTCTTGAATCATTGGGGTTTCCAAATGCAGAACCATTTTGTATTAATACAGAGGATGGGATAAAAATACCGGTTTATCTGGAAATAAAAAAGGCAAACGGTGCTCCGCTTTTATGGGTAATGCTTGCTCATTCTCCCGAAAGCGATTCAAGTCTCATGCAAAGCTATTGCTTTGATGTGGGAGAAAGCATTTTTGAGAGCGGTAAAACTAATATCCATTGTGAAGAATTTGCGACAAAGATTTTATTCTCATTATCAGAACCGCCAAGGTGGATAGTTGTAATAGGTTTAAACGGTATTGCTCTTATTGACAGAAACAAGTGGAACGAAAAAAGATATCTTGAATTTGATCTTGAAGAAATTTTTAGCCGGAGAGAAGAGAGCACTTTGCAGGCTATGGCAGTATTGCTGCATAAAAATAGTTTATGTCCTTATGAAGGTACATCGCTTCTTGACAAGCTTAGTGATAATTCACACAAGCATTCAGCTGGGGTGTCCCAGGATCTAAAATATGCACTTCGTTCAAGTATAGAGCTTCTTGGCAACGAAGTTTTGTATGATATGAAGCACCGCTTGAACCGTGATCTGGAAAATGATCCTGTTGATGCAGGACAGCTGACTTTGGAATGCTTGCGGTATATGTATCGTATGCTTTTCATGTTGTTTATAGAATCCCGTCCTGAACTTGGATATGCTCCAATGAAGACACAAGCTTATGTTAAGGGGTATTCCATTGAAAGCCTGCGTGATATTACTGAAAATATCCGCCAGGAAATTGACGAAGTGGGCGAAGGATATTATCTACATGAAACATTATCAAAACTGTATGATTTGATTTATAACGGATATCCTCATTCTGAAGAAGAATTAAAGAAACTATCCGGCTCGGAATCACTTCATGATGTATTTGTTATTGAGCCATTAAAAGCTCACATATTTGATCCAGAGTATACAAAAATGATTACAGAAGCAAAGCTCCGCAACTGTGTCATGCTCGAGATTATTGATCTCATGAGTGTTACACGTTCTACAGGCAGAAGGGGAGATCGCAGGGGAAGAATATCCTATTCTAACCTTGGTATAAATCAGATGGGAGCGGTATATGAAGCACTTCTTTCTTATAGAGGATTTATAGCAGAAGAAACACTGTTTGAAGTAAAACGTGAACGAGATGATTTTGATGAACTTGATGTTGGATATTTTGTACCTGAAAGTGAGCTGCACAACTATACGGAGGAAGAAAGGGTACGTTATCAATCAGGTGAAAATAAAAGCAAGCTTCGAAAATATGAAAAGGGTACATTTATTTACAGGTTGGCAGGTCGGGAACGTGAAAAGTCTGCGTCATACTATACTCCTGAAGTGTTAACAAAATGCCTGGTTAAGTATGCCTTAAAAGAACTTCTAGAAGACAAAACAGCTGATGAAATACTTGAACTTACTATTTGTGAGCCTGCTATGGGAAGTGCTGCCTTCTTAAACGAAGCTATCAATCAAATGGCAGAGGCATATATAGATAAAAAGCAGAAAGAACTAGGCGACAACATATCTTATGAAAATAGGAATCAAGAAATACAGCGGGTTAAAATGTATATTGCAGACCGCAATGTATATGGTATAGATTTAAACCCTATAGCAGTAGAGCTTGCAGAAGTTTCTCTGTGGCTTAATACGATTTATAAGGATGGTTTTGTTCCATGGTTTAATACACAGCTTGTTAATGGCAACTCTTTAATTGGTGCAAGAAGACAGTGCTATCGAATAGAATCACTTGTTACAACCCAGAATGCTGCAAAGTGGTTTAATAATGCACCTGAGAGAATCATGCCCGGTGATAAACGAATGCCTAAAAAGCAGATTTATCATTTCCTTATGGGTGACCCCGGCATGGCAAACTATACAGATAAGGTTATAAGAGAGCTCGCTCCAGAGGAAATAAAGAAGCTTGCAGCTTGGAATAAAAAGTTTACTAAGCCATATGAGGAAAGTGACTTAGAATCATTACTTCGGATTTCAAAAATAGTAGATACCCTTTGGGAAAAACAAGTGGAACTAAGGCGTGAGGTAGAAGAAAAAACAGCCGACAAACTTACTGTTTATGGACATGAAGATTTAATAAAAGACTCTCGTACAACTATTCGAGAGAAGGACTGGATTTATCAGAAACTTTATAAGTCAGAGGAAATGGAAAATGCAGGACCATATGCAAGACTTAAATTTGCTATGGACTATTGGTGTGCCCTTTGGTTTTGGCCTATTGATAAGGTTGACCTTCTACCGACAAGGAGCGAATTCATTTTTGATTTATCGCTTATTCTTGAAGGTGGTATTATGTCAGTTAATGCGAAAGTAGCATTTGGTCAAATATCTTTATTCCCAACGCAAATAGAGGAAATGGCACAGGATATTATCGGCAAATATGATGATTTGAGTAAGGTTGACCTTCGACAGCTTTGTAAAAATGAACCCCGTTTGCAACTTGCAAAGGAAATTGCCGAGAAGAATAAGTTCTTTCATTGGGAACTTGAATTTGCTGATTTATTTGAGAAACGGGGTGGGTTTGATTTAGTTATTGGTAATCCACCATGGATTAGGTTGGAGTGGAATGAGCAGGCGGTATTGTCTGATAGACATCCATTTTTTGCAGTCAAAGATTTTACAGCAACACAGATCACTCATCAACGTAACGGAGCTCTCTCTACAAAGATTACTCATGAATTATATTTTTCTGAATATGAAACTACAACTGGTACACAGAATTTTTTAAATGCTATACAAAATTACCGAAATTTGAAAGGGCAACAAACTAATCTATTTAAGTGCTTTTTACCACAAGCATGGCAGTTTTGTGGAAAATCTGGTCTGTCTTCTTTTATTCATCCAGATAGCGTATACGATGATCCAAATGGAGGTGTATTGAGAGAGGAGATATACCCACTACTACGTAAGCATTTCCAATTTACTAACGAGTTAAAGCTATTTTCAGAAGTGGATCATCACACAGTTTTTAGTTTAAACGTGTATTGTAATAAGCCATGTACAACATTTGACACTATTACGAATCTTTTTGATGTGTCTACTATTGACCAATGCTATGATGATTCAATAAAGGGAGAAGTTCCTGGAATAAAAGATGATAATAATAATTGGAATATAAAAGGTCATCCTGATCGGATTGTTCATGTTGGTAAAAAGGAATTACAGCTCTTTGCAAAATTATTTGATGCAAGTGATAATTGGAGTCAAGCAAGGCTTCCAGCTCTTCATGCTAAACAGTATGTTGATGTTCTACTGCGTTTTAATGAATATAAGACGAAAATAGAACAAATAAAAAACAATTTGTTTTCTACTGTTATGTGGGACGAAACGAAAGCACAAAAGGATTGTATGATAACTAGAAATGTTCACTTTCCTGAAAGTGGAATGGATGCTATTTATTCAGGTCCTCATATTGGTGTAGCAAATCCATTTTTTAAAGCTTCTCGTAGACTATGTAAGTTAAATAGTGACTATGATAGTATTGACTTAACACAAATGGAGTCTAATTATTACCAAAGGTGTAATTATTCTCTTGGCTGTACAATTGATGACTACTCATTAAAAGTACAGAATACACCTTGGGGTGTAAAATATCACAATGAATTTAAACTTATTTCACGAACAATGCTATATATGAATGGAGAACGAACGCTAATTTCTGCTATAATTCCAAGAAATACTTCTCACATTAATGGGTTGTTTGGATTAGCTTTTTCTAATATGAAAGATTTAGTGTCGGTTGCGGGAACTTTTGCATCAATACCTTATGATTTTTTTATAAAGGTTACAGGAATGAGTAATTTCCGTATTTCAACTGTTGTTGGTTTACCGTTCATTAGAAATTTACCACAAGTTCTTTGTCGTATATTAATGTTGAATTCACTTACAAATAATTATTCTGAACTATGGAAACGATGTTGGGAACCAAACTACGTTTATACATCTTGGTCTAAATCTGATCCTAGGCTAAAGCGTGAACGTTTTAGTTCTCTTACTCAAGAATGGACATGGGATACTCCATTTCGTACTGATTATGAACGTCGCCAAGCTCTTATAGAGATTGATGTTCTTACAGCAATGGAGCTAGGTATAACTCTTGACCAGTTAAAAACAATATATCGAAATCAGTTTTTTGTATTACAGTCCTACGAGTCAGATACATGGTACGACAGTAATGGTCGAATTGCATTTACCAACAACCGTAGTCTTACCAACGTTGGATTCTCCCGAACTGCGTGGAATGAAATCAGGGATGCAAAAAGTGGTACATTTACCCATACCATCATCGATGACACTGTGCCTAGTGGTCCTGTAGAGCGTACAATAGAATACATTGCACCTTTTGATCGTTGCGACCGTGAGCAGGATTATGAAACTGCATGGGCTTTTTTTGAAAAGAAATTTAAAAATGAAAGCAATTAATGCGAATTTGTTTTTCTAACTAATGAGATAAGGTGTTTTTTAATATTCCGGGGGGGTCACAAATGTCAGATTTATTCAACATTCTAGAACGTGCTTACAAAAAGCTTAAGGCAAGCATTTATTTTGATAAAACACAACTTGTTTTGAGAAATAGAATTGTAATGTATGAAGGTGATGATTGTGAAAAATTTAAAGAAAAATTGCATAGACTTGCTGTTAAGTTAACTGCAAGTGAAAGTGAGTGGACCGAGTTTGAAAATGAACTATTAAAAACAATAGAAGTGTTGGCGTTCCCTAAAAAAGTAAAGGATGATTCAAATGAAAATCTTATAAGAAACGATTATAGTGATTCTGTTGAAATTGAAAGAGCACAATACTTTTTTGATATGGACGTTGAGGGTCAATTATTAGGAGTACTCTGGATTTTATATTTTGGTATAGATATTGACGAAAACCTATATAAAAATTCTTATGGTAATAGATTAAAACCGAGAGTAAAAAAAGAGAAGCTTGAAGTGGATGAAAATTTGACTTTTTCTCCATATCTATTTAAGCCTTACTACAATCAGTATGAGACTTGGCGTGATATTGGGCTTAAGTTGGCTCAAGATTATCTAAACAAAGGACAAGATATTTTGATAATTACAATGGATTTTAAAGATTTTTATCACTCGGTTGATTTTTCTGAAAAGGAGTTTAAGAATTTTTATAATGATTATTGTGAGAAACATGGTGGTCATGACACTGATACTGGCTTTGAGTTGGAAAAAAGAATTAATATGTTTGTATTCAGATGTATAGAAAAGTATAGTAAAAAATTTAAAAAGGGAAGAATCTTTTTGCCTATTGGTTTTTTGCCATCTAATATATTGTCTAACTGGTATCTGGATAAATTCGACAAAGAAATAATCAACAAATGGAATCCTGTTTATTACGGAAGATATGTTGATGATATAATTATTGTTGAGAAGATTGAAAAGAATAGTCCTGTTATTAGTCTTTTGAAACAGGATTCAAATGATGATAAGGATAGAAAAGATAGAATTTTAGAATACTATCTATGTAACTGTAAAAACAACATTGGTAACGATTGCAAAAATAATATGTCCCTTCTTAAAATTTTACCTACAGAAAAGAATAAGCAGGGAAAAAAAGAGGATGTTATCTATGAGGTTAATAAGAAGATATTTAGTGATAAACTAAATCCAAAAATCACCCTGCAAAATAATAAGGTAAAAGTATTTTATTTTAATTACAAAGAATCTGATGCTTTAATAACATGTTTTAGAAATACAATTAGAGAAAACAAAAGTGAATTTAGATTTTTACCAGAAGATGGGGCTGTTTTTTATGATGATGACTATAGTGAAATTTATGATGTTAAAAATTCTGAAACTATAAATAAATTCAGAGGGATTGAGGGGATAATTGTTGATAAATTTGCCCTTTCAAAGTTTTTAGGGAAATATTTGAGAATTGGCAGCTTAATTACTGATAAGAAAGAGTCAAAATTTGTTAAGGATATAAATAAGATTTTTGATAGTAAAACAATTACTGAAAATTACTTTGTTTGGGAAAAAGTACTTCAATTCTTTATTGAGAACAATAAAATTGATTCATTTATAAAATTTGTACAAACGATTAAAGGTGTTATTAATAAGATTAATTTTAGCGAAGAAATCAGCGAAACAGAATGTTCAATAAGTGATACACTTAGTGATTTCTTATTTTCTGCAGTTGTTAGATCCTTATCACTTTGTTGGGGTAAAAAAATAAAGAAAGAAGTTGTGGAAGTTGTAGCTATATTCGAAGATACGTATTCTGCTAAATATATAAATAAATGTCGTAAAAACTATTGTTGTACGCGAATGATAGACAAGCATTTGATGCCATTATTAATTGATACAGTAATTGAGGATGAGATTTTTCTTGATGATAAATACTATAACTTATGTTTTCTTGATACATATAGACTTGCGAGTGATTTAATGTTAGAAAAAGCAAAATATAAGTATTACCCATATATGATTACACCTCAGGATATATCATTATGCTTGACATTTGGTAAAGTTATGAGTAATTCGTTAGTTGAAAATTCAGAATTAATTGATAAAATGAAAAGAAAATATGTTGATATGAATTATAAGCATAATACAATTATTAATGATGAATTGAGCTTTTTATCTACTCTTGAATCAAAAACATTTCTTAAGTGTACAGATAAAGCACATATAATTAAAGTTGGAGATAAAAAGAAACAACAGTTAAAGATTGCTGTGACAAGTGCTGCTGTAAGTAATGACGATTTTGTAGGAGTTTTAACCGATAAAGTAAATAGATCATTTTCTAGATATAATAAGCTCTCTAAAATCATTAATCAAGCTATTAAGCATAAAGCTGATATTTTGGTGTTGCCAGAGGCTTATGTTCCATATGAGTGGATACCTTTGATTGCACGCAAATGTGCAAATGCAGGAATGGCAATTATTACAGGTATTGAACATATAAAGTCGCAAAAAAGTATTTATAATATTACCGCTACCATATTACCCTATAATGTTGAGGAATATACCTTTTCGTATATAGGATTTCATACAAAAGTTCATTATTCGCCTGAAGAGGAACGGCAGATAAAGGGGTATGGTTTTGAAGCTAAACGTGGAGATATGTATGATCTGTTTTTATGGAATGATCTTTGGTTTTCAACGTATTGTTGTTATGAGTTGGCATCTATAAGAGATCGTTGTATTTTTTCATCATATGTTGATATGCTTGCAATGGTTGAATGTAATAAAGATGTAAATTACTATAGCAATATAATTGAATCATTGAGCAGAGATATGCATTGTTACTGTGTTCAGGTTAATTCTTCAGAATATGGAGATAGCAGAATAACTCAGCCAGCAAAAACAGAAATAAAAGATATAATTAAGACTAAAGGTGGAACAAACGAAACAATATTAATTGGCGAAATTGATATAAATAAATTAAGAAATTTTCAAATTAAGGGGTACGAGCTTCAAAAAGATGACAATACATTTAAACCGACACCACCGCAACTTGATATTGAAGTTGTAAAGAAAAAGATTAAAGGAGTACTGTTTTCTGAATTTGATGATGATTAATTTCTCCAGAAGAAATTAATCATGACGATTTCTAATTTATTTCAATAATTTGAATATTTGCTGGTGTTAGAATAAACATCATGGAGGTGCAGCGTGTTACCATCTATACTTGTTAAGCAATTGCAGGAAGGATTAAGTGATTATATAGAAACGACATTTCCTATGACCACGCCTGGGTTCAAGGGCTCTGTTGCAAGGATGCTGAAGGAAACACCTGATTCGGTATTTCATGAGCCATATTTTTCTGTTCGTCTCCCATTTCGTGTTGTCGATGAGATGACTGAACTCTTTACGTCCATTCGCACAACATATAAGCCATATGTACATCAGCAGAAGGCTTTTGAACGATTGACAGGAGAGGATGGTAGATCTACGCTTATTGCAACTGGGACAGGTTCGGGTAAGACGGAATGTTTTATATATCCTATACTTGAATATTGCTATAAGCATCGGGGAGAAAAAGGAATAAAGGCTCTCATAATCTATCCTATGAATGCACTGGCATCCGACCAGGCAAAGCGTATTACAGAGCTTGTGCATAACAGCCCAGAACTAAAAAACAATGTAAGTGTTGGTATGTATGTTGGTGGACATGAGGATTCTCCTTGCCGAGTAATGAGTGAGGACAGAGTTATAACAGACCACGAAACAATGCTTTCTTCTCCGCCGGATATTCTCATGACAAATTATAAGATGCTTGATTATCTATTGGTAAGACCAAAGGATGCAGCACTATGGAAGGACAATAATCCTGATACTCTAAAGTATATAGCAGTCGATGAACTTCATACTTTTGACGGTGCACAGGGGACCGATCTTGCTTGCCTATTAAGAAGGTTAAAATCGAGGTTGTTTATTCAGCCCGGCTTCTTATGTTGTATTGGTACTTCTGCTACAATGGGCGACAAAGAAAGTGCTATAAACATATTAAATTATGCTGAAGAGATATTCGGAGAAGAATTTGAGGACGATGCAGTTATTACAGAAGACAGGTTGTCTGCGTTTGAATTCTTCAGTGGATATGAAATGACAGACTTTACGTTTCCTACAAATGAGGATATTGAAAAGTTAAATACCTTAATAGCCGAGGGAGATCAGGGAAAATACCTTGAAGCGGCTGCAAGTGCCTGGATTGAATCTGATATTACTGATATAAAGACTGATCAGGCTCGAATAGCTATTGGACAGGCTCTTATGAGCCATAGTTTTATGCAAACAATGATTGAATACGGTGCAGGAAAGTATATTCAGAGTTCACAGCTTTGTAAAGAGCTTTCTGTTAAATATCCTGAGTTGAAAAAGCTTTCTGATCCATCTGCAGCCATAGATGCATTAATTGCTTTGATATCTCATGCTCGAATCAATTCAGTTGTTAAGCCTCGTCCTTTCTTGACAGTCCAAGTGCATTTATGGATGCGAGAGTTGAGACGACTTCTTGCAAAAGTATCTAAAGATGAAATTACATACGCATTGGCATCTGATTTAAATGAGCAACAGGCAAAGCAGTATTTGCCAGTCGTAAACTGCCGTGATTGCGGTGAAACAGGATGGGTCAGTATAGTCAATGAGCGTGGAAATGCTACACTTGTAAGTTTAGAGATCTTTTATAATTTGTATTTTAATCAGGATAGTAAGGTTATTATGCTGTATCCTTATGAAGAAGATACAGTACCATTTGGTATGGGAGCGGCTCGATTATGTACAAATTGCCTGCAGCTTGATATTGGTGAAGGTGCTACCAAACAATGTTCAGCATGTGGTAGTGAAAATATACCTGTTATGTTTCCTCTAAAACCAAAGTCTACTGGGAGCAACCGAGGGTTTTCCTGTCCTCATTGTGGAAGTCAGATAGGGCTTTCAATTATGGGTTTAAGAAGCGCAACAGCAATAAGTGCAAGTATTTCACAGATGTTTGCTTCAAAGTTTAACGATGATAAAAAAGCCCTTGCATTTTCCGATAATGTTCAAGATGCAGCTCACCGTGCTGGATTTTTCAGCTCACGTACATGGAAATTTGGTATAAGAAGTGCGATTCAGAGATTTGTATTAGATGGAGGTAATGGTTTAAGCTTAAATGAATTCTCAAAAAAATTCATTGATTATTGGCATTCAAAATATAGTGATGAGGAATTTGTAAGCCGATTTATTGCTCCTAATATGACTTGGATGCGGGCGTATGAAGAAATGAAGAGTGAAGGCGTTCTTTCTTCAAGTAAGGAAGCTAAGAAACTGATTATGGACATTGAGAATCGGCTTTCCTATGAAATAATGCTTGAATACGGTTTAATGAGCAGAACTGGGAGAACGCTTGCAAAATCAGGCTGCTCAACCATTATGTTTGACAATTACACTGTTGAAACGGTGGCTGATGCTGTTAGAGAAAGAGTTATTAATGAATTGGGTGCATTTGCACATACAGATATACTGGTATTCAGACAGATGGTTATAGGTTTTTTAGATATAATGCGATCTTATGGTTCATTTAATGATAAAGTGTTTAATGTTTTTACTACAAATGACGGTAAAGATTATCTCCTTTCAAACGATATGGAAAAGTGGCTTCCGGGAGCAAAAGTTGGTAGGAATATACCTAGGTTTATTTATGAGCCGGCAGCAAAACTAACAAAGAAGATATACAACTTTGATTCGCTGTATTATTCCAAATATGCTGATTGGATAGAATATTGTGCTACAGAAATATTTGTTGGAAAGGATGTTTATGCTGAAACGGCAAGGATATTACTTGGTGAGCTAATAAAGGCAGGTGTTGTAGTACCTATGCCTTCGAATGACAAATATTCAGTTTGGGCACTTGATAAAAATAAAGTTTTTATTTCCGGTAATGTGAAGCAACTTGTCTGTGATGACTGCGGACAGTCAATTTCAGTAAGTGTTGAAAATGTTGAAATGTGGAAGGAAGCTAAATGTCCAAGAAATAATTGTTCAGGAACACTTATTGTAAATGATGAGGCTACACTAGGTTACTATGGTAAGCTTTTCAGCACAGGTGATATTTTTAGGGTGAGTGCAAAGGAGCATACTGGTCTTCTTGAGCGTGATGACAGAGAGGAGCTTGAACGTATTTTCAAGCGTAGTTCAAGTGATGCAAAGCCATGGGACAGCAATGTTTTATCCTGTACTCCGACGCTTGAAATGGGTATTGATATTGGAGATCTTTCTTCGGTTATTCTTTGCAGTGTTCCTCCCGGGCAGGCACAATTTCTGCAGAGGGCAGGTCGTGCAGGCAGAAAGGATGGAAATGCTTTAGTTTTATCGGTAGCAAATGCAAGACCTCATGATTTATACTTTTATGCAGAGCCTATGGAGATGATGGAAGGTACTGTAGAACCACCTAAAATTTTTCTAAAAGCTTCAGCCGTATTGGAAAGACAATTTGTTGCATATTGTATGGATTGCTGGGTTAAGAAGGGTGTAAAAGAAAATGCAATTCCGAAAAACGTGAGTGTTTGTATATCCAGATTGAAGGAACATCCTGAGGATATTTTTCCGTTTAATTTTCTTAAATATGTACAGAGTAATCTTTCCAGTTTGCTTCGTACATTCCTTCAAATGTTTTCGGAAGAACTTGATGATAATGCAAAGGAAGAAATACGTATTTTTGCACAGGGTAATAAGTTTAAGGAAAGTCCCATGCATAAAAAAGTTTTGGAATCTTTTGAATCATTGAAACAGCAGAGAGATGCCTTGGCGGAAAGTATCAAGCAGTTAAACAAACTTATTAAGGAACTTGAAAAGAAGCCTAAGGATAGTTCATATGAAAAAGAGATTAAAGAGTTAAAAAGTGAAAAAAATGCCCTTGGCAATGTGGTAAAAAACCTGAACAATAAAGAGGTATTTAATTTCCTGTCTGATGAGGGGTTGTTACCAAACTATGCCTTCCCTGAAGCGGGAATAATATTAAAGGCTATTTTATATAGAAAAGAAGATAATGAGGAAAAGGAAGAAGCCGAAAACAAAAAGCGAAAATATGAGAAGATGATATATGAGTATAACCGCTCGGCATCAGCAGCTATAAGTGAGTTTGCACCACTTAATGATTTCTATGTTGATGGTAGGAAGCTTACTGTAAATCAAGTTGATTTAACAACTTCACAGACTGCAAAATGGCGATTATGTCCTTCGTGCTCCCACTCACAGATTGAAGAAACCGGTAAGGATGCAGCAGCATGCCCGCAATGTGGAAGTCCTGCTTGGTCAGATTCCGGACAAGTTCGCACAATGCTTAAAGTTCAGATGGTATATTCCAATATGGATTATTCAAAGAGCTTTATTGGTGATGAAAGTGAAGACAGAAGTTCAAAGTTCTATTGTAAGCAGCTTATGGTTGATGTAAATGAGGAAACTGATATTTATAAAGCATATAGGATGGATAATGATGAGTTTGCTTTCGGATACGAGTTTGTAAAAAAAGCGACTCTTCGTGAAATTAATTACGGTGAAAAGGATATAAACGGCGAAAAACTTACTGTTGCCGGAAATGAAGATGTAAGAAAAGGGTTTAAGCTTTGCAAATACTGCGGGAAAATCCAGACTGATAAAGGCAAGCCTGAACATACATTTACCTGTAAGTCCAGACAGCCTCAATCAGGAAATGCTGACCCGGTTGAAGAGTGTCTTTTCCTGTACAGGGAGTTTAATACGGAAGCACTCAGGATACTTGTCCCAGCAACAACTATGGATTCTTCAAGGGTGAGGCAGGAATCGTTTACTGCCGCATTTATGCTTGGAATGAAAGAGTATTTTGGCAATGTTGATCATTTGCGTGCTTGTTTGAGTGAAGTACCTGTTCCCAATGCTGATTATAGAAAACAATACCTTGTAATTTATGACTCAGTGCCGGGTGGAACAGGATATTTGAAGCAACTTATGCAGAATGAAAATGCCCTTATTCAGATATTTGAGAAGGCACTTGATGTATTAGAAAAATGTGAATGCAAGAAGGATATTCAAAAAGATGGTTGTTATCATTGCTTGTATGCATACAGACAGAGTCAGAACATAGGTCAGATATCCCGTTCAACTGCTATAAGGATACTTAAACAGATACTAAGTGGCAGGGATAATGTCGAAGAAATTGATAAACTTGGTAACGTACCTGTTAATTCATTATTTGAAAGTGAGCTTGAGAGAAGATTTATTGAGGCTTTGTCGCAAACCGGAAACAAAAAGAGAACAGTTGTAATTACCAAAGAACTTGTAAAAAACAAGGAAGGCTATCTCTTGAAAGTTGGTGATAGCATTTGGGAAATTGAACCACAGGTGGATTTGGATGAAGAAAATGATGTTTGTGTAAAAACACGTGCAGACTTTATTCTGTGGCCTGTTAGAACTAATGGAAATCAAAAGCCGGTTGCAATATATACAGACGGATTCTTGTTTCATAAGGACAAAGTAGATGGTGATACATTGAAGAGAGAAGCTATCCGAAGAAGTAATAAATTCAGGGTATGGATATTAAGTTGGAAGGATGTACAGAATGTATTTAAAGTGCAATCTGACTATGCGACACCAACCCTGTTACCTGAGAATATGCCCAGCGGAAAGAATATGTATAAACCTACTGTAGAGGGAGAAAAAGCCGGAGCTCTTGAGTCGGAAAAAGCGACAACTATAGAATTGCTGATGAATTACCTTGAATTGCCTGATGCAGAGAGATTGTTTGAAGTACATGCTCGAGCTTATGCGTTGTCGCTTCTCGAACCTACAAATTTGAGCAATAGTATGGTGTTTACAGATTGGAACTATATTTCAGCTAGGATTATAGATAGTTTGGAATTGAGAGATACACCGTTTGAATTTGGTAAGACATTCTATGGCAAATGGATACCACGATCATCAAGCTCGCATTTGACAATTTTAGCAGGTGTTGATGTAACAGATATGCAGAAGCAAAAGACAAAAGCTGCTGTAATTGTTTGTGCGGTGTTAAACGATAACCCAGATAATAGAGCTGACAAATATGAAGAAGAGTGGAACGGTTTCTGGCATTTTTATAACGCAATGCAGTTTCTGTCTGGTTTTGCCGGAGTAACTGAAAATGGTATATCAGCAATGATTTATAATATTATACCTTCCTATAGTCCTAATGTTGAAGATGCCAATGCTGATGCTGGTATGGGTGAGCAGTGGACGGAAATACTTGAACAGGTTTTTGATGATGATGCAAAGGTATACCTAAATAAACTTATCACAATCGGCGTTCCTGCACCAAGTTCTGTGGGGTATGAACTTGTAAATTCAAGAGGTGCAGTAATTGCAGGATGTGAACTTGCATGGGAAGATAGAAAAATTGCTTTTCTGCTTGAAGAAGAGGTAAAAGATATATTTGAAAGTGAAGGATGGAAAGTTATTATAGTGAATGAGGATGTTGATATTAGTGCATTTGAAGGAGGTAATAATTAATGAACGAAAATATTGTTGCAATTTCATCGGATTTTCTTTCTGCATTTGCTAAACTTCCAAGACCAATACAAGGTAAGGTAACAGAGTTTATAAACAAGTTTAGGAACAATCCTTGTTCAAATGGCATTAACTATGAAAAGATCCATAATGCAGTAGATAAGAAAATGTGGTCAGTTAGAATTGATGATACATATAGATGTATTGTAGTGAGGCAGGAAGAAAGCGGAGTATATCTGCTTTTGTGGATTGACCATCATGATGAAGCTTATGATTGGGCAAGTCGAAAGAAATGTGAAATTAATAAACTAACCGGAAGTATACAGGTGTTTGATATAAAACAAGATGTATTGGAAAATGTTCCTGATTATCCAGGCATCTTCAAAGAATTGACGGATGAGCAGCTTATTGAGCTAAGTTTGCCATCGGAACAGGTTTTATTGGTTCGATCATTTGTTTCAAATGATGAGTTTTATAATGCGAAAAGAAGTATTCCTTCAGATGCTTATGAAGCACTCGAATGGATTGTAAACGGTATTCCTTATGAAGAAGTAAGAGAGTTATATGTAAAAGATGCTCCGGCAGAGATCACGGAAGACTTTGCTACAGCTCTTCAAAGTGAGAGTAATCAGAATTCTTTTGTAATTGTTGAAGGTGAGGAAGAACTACGTAAGATTATGGCAGAACCGCTTGAAAAATGGAGGATATTTTTACATCCCACACAGCGGAAAATTGTAACCAAGAAATACTCAGGACCCGCTCAGGTACTTGGAGGAGCAGGTACCGGTAAAACCGTTGTTGCAATGCATAGGGCAAAAACTTTAGCTTCAAAGCTCATTGAAAAAGAAAAGATATTATTTACAACGTATACTGCAAACCTTGCCGGAGATATCAAAGATAATTTGAGAAAGATTTGTACTGTTGAGGAGCAAAGGCGTATTGAGGTAATCAATCTTGACCAGTGGGTAGCACAATTTTTGAGAGAACATGGTTATACATACACCATTTCCTATGATGAAGTAATAAATGAGTTGTGGAATGAGGCTATTGCTTTGTCTGGAGAAGATGTTGAGTTCCCTGTTGGATTTTTTGATGAGGAATGGTCGAAGGTTGTAGCCCCACAAGAAGCGTTTACACTTGAACAATATATTAAGGCTTCCAGAACTGGAAGAGGCACGCGTCTGGACAGAAAAAAGAGAATACAGATATGGCAGGTTTTTGAAGAATATATAAGTCTTATGAAGGAACGGCAGGTTAGAGATGTTAATACTGCAATGTATGAGTGCAGAATGATTCTTGAAAAGAACCATGAAGGAGTTAAATACAAATCAATCATTGTTGATGAGGGCCAAGACCTTAGTATGAATGCATATAAGTTGCTTCGTTCAATTGCCGGTGAAGAACACGAAAATGACATATTTATTGTTGGTGATTCTCATCAGAGAATTTATAAGAACAGGGCTGTTTTATCAAAGGCAGGTATAAATGTCCGTGGTAGAAGCAGTTATTTGAAAATAAACTATCGAACCACAGAAGAAATAAGAAAATATGCTTTTGCCTTTCTTAAGGGAGTTTCATTCGATGATTTAGATGAAGGTTATGATGATGGAAAGCAGTGTCAGTCACTAACACATGGAACAAAACCTGAAGTGGTTAATTTTAATAGTGCTGCAGAGGAATTTGGATATATCCTTGAGAGGGTTAAAAACTTATCTGAACAGGGAATAGAGCTTAAAGACATATGTATAGTTGGCAGAACGCATAAACTCATTGATGATTATATATCACAGTTTACCGCAGCAGGAATCAAGACTTATGAAATTAAGCGAAGTAAACTTGATGACAGAACTTTTGATGGTATACGTGTAGCGACAATGCATCGTGTTAAAGGTCTGGAATTCCAATATGTTTTCGTTGCAGGTGTCAATCAAAGAGTGTTGCCATTAGCTACAGCAATTAATCATACGGATGCAGTTTCAGAGGATGAGAGTTATGCTTCAGAAAAATGTCTTTTGTATGTTGCACTTACACGTGCACAGAAGGCTGCGTTTATAACTAGTTACGGTACGCCATCGGAGCTCTTGGTGGAGTGAGTTTTTTCGGATTATGAGGAGGTTAAAACATGAGCAATTTATTTTATGTAAGAAATTCTGCATTTGATGAGTCTGTTCGGTTATCAATACCTATTAAGATGAGAAACGGTAAAATGAATTATTTATATGGAGCTAGAATGCCTGAAATTAGAGATGGCTCAATATGCCAGTTGATAATTAGTGTAGAGGATATTGAAGATGAAGCATTAAAAAATATACATTTGATAGAAGAGGAACACATATTAGTTAAAAAAGACTTGGAAGTTTTTGTTGAGATTAACTTTAATAGAGTCCAGAAGGAAGATAGGGAGTCAATCGAAAAAATCCAGTATGGTGTAGAAACCCGCTATGGTGTTAAAATCATATTGGATGAGGATTTGAAAATATTGGTAAAGGGAGATAAAAACCCTGTTTTGCTTCCATGTAAATGTAGAATTCCGAAATTAGATTATTATGAAGCTGATAGCATAAATCAAGCACAAACTTATATAATTCAAAAATTACAGGAAAAGAGAAAGTCATTTACAGCAAATGCATTTCAAAAGACTTATGTTAAACGTGAGAAAGGATATGTTTTGCTGGATGATATTCGAAATGAGATGCTTGCAAGTATTGAGTCCCGTCTGATTATTAATACAGATGAGTTTATTCTTAATGAGAAGATATCAGAATCTATTCTTGCAGAGTCCATGAAAGATGAGATACAAAGAAAAATATTGTCCTTTATGATGATTAATAAGAATAGAATTACTGGTTATAAAATTAAAGAACTATCTGATAATAAAATTGGTGGGGTTATTGAGTTATTTGATAAAGGTGTGTTGATTTCAACTGAGCAGGTGCTGGCTTAAATTATAGATAGAATATAAATGGGGGCAAGCATATGAGATACTTGTTAAATGAAGATGAGGTTAAAAAGACAGTAGATTTACTCCTAAACAAATTTGAATTATCTACTAGGTTTTTAAATGATCTGTATGGTCGCAATTTAAAGGATGCAACAAGTGCAGTTTTATCGGAATTAGACTTCAGCGAATTGGATAGGAAAGAACTATGCCGTTTGATTGTAATGAGAGAAGGAGTTAACCTGTTGTCTGGAAGTTCAGATGAGAAACGGCAATTAAGAAAAAAGATATTGGACAAAATTCCAGATAAAAAAATAATTGAACTTTATTCAAAACATCCTGACAATAATAAAGTTATCACATCACCATCATATATGCGTACACCGTTGGCTGAAAAGAAGTGGCATTCAGGTAAACGCTGGGCTAAAGATTTTGTTTGTTATTCAGGATTACCTGAAATTCTGGCAGGATTAAGTTTTGATAGGGAAACCGGCAAAAAGACAATTGAAGTAATAGAACCGAAGAAAAAAGTTCCGGAATTAGTTGAATATCAAGTTGATATTAAAGAGAAACTTTTAAGGATATTAAAAAATGAAAGTGTTAAAACAAGATGTATGATTTCTCTACCTACAGGTGGTGGCAAAACCAGAGTTGCTGTTGAAGCTTTTTTGGATTGGATGCAGGCTAGCTTTGAAGAAAAGAAATATTTGTTATGGATAGCTCAAAGCGAAGAGTTATGTGAGCAGTGCATAAGCTGTATAGAGGCTATGTGGACAAGCAGAGAGTTTATTTTACCGTTAAGGGTTTATAGATATTTTTCAAAATATGACTTCGATGATGAAGATATTTTGCAGGGCGGAGTAGTAGTTGCAAGCATAAATAAAATTTATCATAGAATTAATGCAAAAGATCCTATTATTTCAAATATTCTTTCTAATACCGGTGCCATGATTATTGATGAAGCACACAGAGCTTCAACAACAATGTATGATTTGTTATTCAAGGAAGCTAAATATCTGACACAAAACAAACTATTCCCTATCTGCGGATTATCTGCTACACCAGGTAGAAATACAATAATTAATGAAGCTGAAGTTGGTAAGCTTGTTGAAAGATTTCAGATGAATCTTATACCCCCAATGTTCAGTGAGGATGAAAAATATAAGAATAATCCTTTGGAATATTTCAAGGAGCATAAATATTTGTCAAAAGTAAATCACACGGTTTACCAATCCAATATAGAGTACCCACTTACAGAAGAAGAATTGAAAGAACTAGAAGAAAAAGGAGAATACGCTCCATCACTTCTCAAAACTATAGCTGAAGATACAAAAAGAAATATACTTATACTCAAAAGACTTCTCAGAATAAAAAGAGGAGAACCTACGCTTGTTTATGCCTGTACAGTAAAACATGCTGTGTTTCTTTCTACAATGATGAATTCCTTTGGCAGAAAAGCAGCAAGTATTGAATCAGATACCAATAAGATGGAAAGAAGATTGATTATAAATGATTTTACAGAAGGTAAAATTGATTTCCTATTTAACTTTGGAGTTCTAACAACAGGCTTTGATGCACCTAAAACTCGAAATATAGTTATTTGCAGGCCAATAAACAGCAACATTCTTTATGAACAGATTGTTGGGAGAGGAATACGTGGTACAAGATTTGGGGGAACCGAAGAATGTGATGTTATAGATTTCTCTGATAACATTCATAATTTAGGAGAGCAAAAAGCGTTTATGCGGTTTAAACATTATTGGGATAGAGAAGAGAACGAATAATAATAAATTTATAAATAAAATTAAGAAGTGGTGTTAACACGGATCATGTAGTATTAATCAGCATGAATTCTAAAATTATACAAAGTGTGGAGGTAAATATGAATTTAATTCGTAGTTTTAGTAAGTTTCATAATATAGGGCAAGGGCTGTTTTATTCAGGTTATTTTAGTATTTATCAAAATGAAAATAGTAGGGTAGATTATGTTATTGATTGTGGTTCAGAAGATATGAAATACCTTAATAACGCATTAACGGAATATATAGATGATTTGTGCAGGCATAAAAAGGGAATGTTAGATGTATTGATCCTGTCACATTTGCATGAAGATCATATTTCTGGTTTAGAAAAGTTATGTAGGGCTTTCAGAATAAAAAGAGTTATCCTTCCATATTTAGATCCAATAGAAAGACTAGTTTTATATCTTGAAAACAAGTCCAAATTGGAATGGTATGCAGATTTTATTATTAATCCAACGGCATTTTTTAGAAAGTATCATGTAGATGAAATCGTATACATAGATGAAAATGATGATAGGTTAGAAAAGAACACGAATGTAAATAACCGGCCAGATCCACAATTTGAGTTTTTCATAAACAGAGATGGCTTAAATATATCTATTGGTAAGATGCAAAGAGATTTTGCTTTAGAAGATAATGTAAAAAAGATAGATCCTGAGATTTTAAATATTACTGGGGGTGATAAAAGAAGTCTACAGGTCTCATTATTAAAGGAATACTCTTTAATTATTTATGGGGTTATTGAATTTGATTTCTTTGTTAAGAAACTTAAAACAGATGTGTTTAAAAAATTTAAGAGAAATGTGTCTAAAATAATTGGTGTAAAGCCTCTAATAGACGCAATTAATAATGAATCTAAAAGGATTCAGATCATCAATGAATACAATAAATTACCGGGTAACTTTAATAATACTTCACTGTGTAATTCAATTGTGTCATATGGCAATCATAGAATATATAATTACAAGTGTAATGCTCCTATAGAGTGTTTTGATGAGAGATGTATTTTGGCTTGCCATTGTTGTAAAAGAATAGATCGATTTGGATATATTTTTACAGGAGATATTTGTCTTGCTCCAGCCAAATCTGGAAGCCAGTCAGGGTTATGCAAAGATTTTATTTCACACTATAAAAGCAAAGCAGAAAAAATAAATGTCTTTGTTGTGCCGCACCATGGTTCTACAAATAACTGGGATGCAAAATTAATGGAAGTATTTAATGCTGAACAGTGGGTTGTATCAGCAGCGATAAAAAATAAATATAATCATCCAGATTTATTAGTATTAAAAGATTTATGTATTGAAAACAGACTAAAATGGGTTAATGAGAAAACTACTACGGAATATAAGTATTTGTTGGAATATTAATACAATCTTTATTGCGGTTAGATAGAGACGTATGGGCTTTTGCTTTCTTTTCCAACAAACTCTTGTACTTTACCTTTTCACTCAACACTTTACTGCAGATTTAAGTATGGTATTCTGTATGGAATAGTGTGGAAAGTAGGATACAAACAATAAAGAATACCAGCATATATTACCGGAAGATTTAAAAGACATTCGTCAGGTGAAACAAATATAGGAAAAGCCGTAGCTGAGATAGAAAATGGGTAGGATGAAAAGCTTTTGATAAATGTTGTTAAGTCTCTGGAACTTTATGCACCAATAAATTTGACTTGCGTTGACAGAGTTTGCTATAATCAAATTATAAGGGTTAAAATATAATCAAAACATAAATGTATTTATAGTAGGTAAATAATATATCTAACAATTTAGCAATAAGCTTATATATTGCTTGGTAAAGGGTGAAGATCATGAGTAATAAGGATTTTAACGAATATTTAAAGAACATTGCCCAATATACTAAAAAGGTATCAAATGAAAAGGTATCTCCCGAAAAGTCTCTAGAGTCTTTGGTTAAAGCCGGTATATGTGATAGGGATAAAAAACTTAGTAAAGAATATAGGAAGGTTTGATTTATGTATTCAAAACTTCCAAGTTTGATTATTGGATTTCATGGCTGTGATAAATCAATATATAATCAGGTTATAAAAGAAAATCTGCGGCTAAATCCAAGTGAAAATGATTATGATTGGTTGGGTAATGGAATTTACTTCTGGGAAAACAATTTGGTAAGGGCATATGAATTTGCTTTAGAGAAAAAAGAGCGTGGTCAAATAGAAGAAGTAGCCGTTATAGGAGCCGTTCTTGATTTGGGTTATTGTCTTGACTTTGTTAATTCTGAATATATAAAATTGTTAAAAGAAGGGTATGAGTTACTGGAGGCAGATTGCTTAAATGCAGCAATTGACTTACCTGATAACAAATATATGAGTAATGGAGTATCTCTATTAAGAAATTTGGACTGTGCAGTAATTCAAAGAATTCATCAATGGAATGAAGATAATAACTATAAAAGTTTTGATTCAGTAAGAGGAGTTTTCTTTGAAGGGAAAGAGATATTTCCTAATTCCGGGTTTAGAGAAAAAAATCATATACAAATATGTGTCAGGAATATAAATTGCATAAAAGGATATTTTTCTCCCTTGGAAGCAGATTCAAATTATGAAATTCCATAAAATTTTTTGAGCATGGTTAGATTAATTTATATTGATGACTGTATTCATGGATAATCTTGAATTGTTGGGTTAAAATACAAATGGGTACGGGATCTCCCGTACCCATTTAATCATGCCTATCTATCAAACAATGTTGTACTAAGGTATTTTTCTCCACGGTCGGCTAGCAGCACAACCATAAAGCCCTCTTCAATTTCCTTGATGCATTCTAATGCAGCCAGCATGGCAGCACCACTGCTCATACCAACAAAAATACCTTCATTGAGCACAATTTCTCTACACATTGCAAAAGCTGCTTCGGATTCTATCATAACCCTGCGGTCAATCTTTTCAGGATCGTAAATTTCGGGAACTATTGCTTCCTTCATATTTTTCAGACCTTGTATGTAATGTCCTTGAACAGGGTGAGCTTCAATTATCTGTATATTGGGGTTTTTGTTTTTAAGTCCCATTCCAACACCCATTATTGTTCCTGAAGTTCCTAGTGCAGAAACGAAATGTGTAACTTTACCCTGCGAGTCTTCCCAGATTTCATTTGCAGTAGTGCAGTAATGTGCAAACTTATTATATTCATTGGAAAACTGGTTCGGCATAAAATATTTGTCAGGGTATTTGGTAACGAGCTCATGAGCCTTTCTTATGGCACCATCTGTTCCTTGTGAAGCATCAGTTAGTGTAATCTTTCCTCCAAAGGCTTCGATCATTTTGCGACGTTCTACAGAAACAGCTTCACTCATAACTATTTCTACAGCATATCCCTTAACAGCCCCAATCATCGCCAACCCGATTCCTGTATTTCCAGATGTAGGCTCAATAATTGTTTTGCCTGGCACCAAAGTACCACATTCCTCAGCTTGTTCAATCATTTTTAATGCAATACGGTCTTTTATGCTTCCTGTGGGATTAAAGCCCTCAAGCTTTGCATATAGCTGGACGCGAGGATTGGGGTTTAACTTGTTTATCCTTACTAATGGAGTATTGCCAATTGTATCAAGAATATTATTGTACATATGCATCGTCCTTCCAATTTTCTAAACAATACTATACCACTCATTCACATGGACTACAAGAAGATATCATTCTATATAGTAATAAAAAACTTATAAATGTGTGATAAAATTTCAAAAAATAGACGTCGTAAAAGTATTTTTATCATCGCAATAAATAATCTACCAACAACTCTTATAAACTTTATGTTTTCTGCCATTACAAATGTAATATGTTTTTAAAAAAAGAAGTGACAAAAGTTGTGACAAAAATGACAAAAGTCATGACAAAATGCTGCTCGAATTTGTTTTATAATTTATATGAAATAATAAATTAACATAATTTTAGGCATTTGCAAAATGACTTAAAAAATCAGATGTAAAAAGTTAGAAGAGATGTAAAATGGACTTTGATAACTTAAGAGGGATATATGTTAGTGATTTGACTGAAAAACCAGAACCTTGTTGATGAAATTGCAGCACAAATAAGCTTATGTATAAGACATAAGTTTCAAGAGTAAGTTAGTAAATCAAGCGATTAAAGGTTTTAAACTACGTATATACTTGTGCTCATGAATTTTATCTGCAAGTATTACAGTAATTAGTTGTGTGATACCTGCGAGATATAAATCTGCTTTAATAGTTAGGTTGTCTCTTGTTTTAAGATTACCACAGGCCATAGGCTCCTTAAGGTATTGAATGTTTTTTTCTACTACAGTCCTAATTTTGTAGTCAGAAATCCATTCGTCAGAGCCTCTAATCACACCTGGATACATGCGTTTATCCATGGCAGGAGATGTGAAGGTTACACGACCGCAAGGCTTGCCATTACAGGGGTTATCACAAGAAGTAACCCATTTACCTTTAATTAGTTTTGCCTGTGGGCACCGCCATTTGAATCTTTCGATTCTTCCTTCTTCTCGGCTCCAGCCATTTGGTTTCATTGGTACAGAAGAATCTTTAGAGCAAAGTGGCCAACCATCATCATTGTATTTAATAGGCGGAAGATTAGGGTTTGAATTTCTGGAATTCAAAGGTATTAGAGCCCTTTGAAACTTGAGTTCATCTAAGA
>NZ_JH556658.1:176807-268527 GCF_000179595.2 Acetivibrio cellulolyticus CD2
CTGAAGAAGGCATAAGGCTATAAGCCATTTTATATACATCGACATCAGGCTTGTCCTTGTAGAAAGCCTTTGAGTTTTTTTATGATAGAATTTATGAACTTTGGGTTATTCTCAGTTACAAAGGTTTCAATACCTGAAGTATCATAAGCGATAGTGGATGCAAGAGTAGTGTTAATTTCCTGGCAAATAGGTTCTGTAATATCTACAAGGTGGTTAAAGAAGTTTTCCAGGTAAATAACGAAATCTTGTTTGAACCGTGTAAACTGAGAGTTATGAGGGACGTCTGGAAGGCCACAGAATTCACGGGCTTCATGGCATAAATTAAGAAAAATAATGAGTAGCGAAACTGTAGGAATGCCAAGAATTTTCTGCAGAACTAATGCTGAAAGCATTGAAGAGAGTGAATATTTACGGTCTCTCCCTAGAGTTTTGTGGTAAGACCAATAAAAATCCTGTGGTATAAGCGAAGATAAATCAAGATGTTGTGAGAGTAGCTTAAGAAATTTTGGCTTATTATTTTGAAAAACATCTTTACATTCTTCGAATGTGTCAGCAAAAGAAATTTGTTTATAAAGTTTTACCATTTGTTTTCCCCTTCTCTTGTTTAAAATTGGATTAGATACCTATATTTTACTAGAAGCGGAGGGGGAAAACAATAAAAATATCAATTTGAAATGCAGTAAATTCAAGCGTTATAGCATTTCGCAAATAACTAATAAATAACATAATTTAATAAGGGGGAAGAAGAATGGGTAAAAAAAGAAATTCAATGATCTCTTTTTTGGTTTTACTCGCATTATTGATGGGTGGCTTGCCTCTCAATACTTTTGCAGCAACTCAGGCATTTACTGACTGGTCCGGATCGGTTGATATCTCATGTAAAGGCGATTACGAGCTTTATGTAAACGGAGAGTTCGTAAGCCTTGGTTTAGGTCTTGATAGCTCGAAAATGGAACTTAAGCAGGCCGATTTCAAGACAGGTAAAAACGTTGTTGCAATAAAGGTAAGAGGAGATTACTCTGCCGAGGCAAAATACCTTTTATCGGTGATAAAAGTCACTACAGGACCATCTGGTTTTGTAAACTACCGTTTTGCAACCGGAACAAATACGAAGGCATATACAGCTTCGCCATATAACTTTGATGAAAGCTGGAAAGCAAAATCAGCAGGTGAGTTAACAATTTTTGATAAACAAGACTGGATGAAACCGTCATTCAGTGATGCAAAATGGGAAAATCACAAGCCTTATGAACGCTTGAGGGGTAGCGATGGAAACCAGTTTGAATACATTTTTCCGTCACTATTATCTACCAACGACAGGTCTCCCGATCCGTCAAAAATAGCTACACCAGGTGCAAGGTGGATTTGTCCACAGACAATGTCTGATACTGAGGATACAGCTTATTACAGATATACATTTTATCTTGGTACCAACACCGAGGAACCATCACCATCAGTTGTACCGTCCAATCCCAGTATAATTGTTCCTACTCCAATAGTAAATCCACCTGATGAAATAAAAATTCTTCCAAGACCTGACACAATAAAAGGTTCCCTTTATTACAAAGGTGGAACAGTCGATAATAAAATCGAATACCTTCCGCTAAAGAACTTCAGTTTTTACATTTGTCAGAAAGGAGTCTCACAGGCCGTTGCAGATGGAAAAACCGATGAAAATGGCAATTTTACAATCAGTAAGCAGTTTCCCGATGATTTTAATATTACAAATTATGGTGGAGATGAGGTTTATTTGCTGATTAAGGCATCTGACCCTTCTTATATATCGGATGCTTATGATGTTTCATCAGGTTCACAATTAGTCACATTCACATCTCAAGGCAAGAAATTGCAAACAGGAACTATCGATTTTGGTAAAATTGAATTGGATTCAAACGGTGCCTTTAACTCTGTAGCCGGCGCAAGAAGAGCTTCTGAGTTCTGGATAAAGAATACTAGAAATATAGATAAAATTGGGAATGTTGGTATCAAATTGAGAAACGATATAGAAATCAGCAATTATGATCCAAAAGTCAAAATAATTAATATGGATACACAAAAAATAAAATCTGCTTATGGGCCTACTACTATTGTTCACGAATATGGGCATTTTTTAATGGATCGTTTCGCAACAGTACCATATCAAAAGGATGAAGAACTGGTGAATCATACATATACAAAGAAAACAAGCCCAGAAGTTGCATATTCCGAAGGATGGGCAGAATATTTTGCTCTGGTTGCAAACGGTACGCATACTTATTCTCATCAAGTAGAAACTCCTGAATTAAACAATGTTTTGGTAAATATGGATTTTGATAATATTTCTGTCAATGCAAAAAATGAAGCCGGTCAAAATGTAGCTATTCAGGGATTGGAAGCTTTCACAGATAAAAACCTAAGGGGTACAAATGTGGAAGGCTCAATTGTAGCATTGTTTTGCGAACTTGAGAATTATATCAATTCCCTGGATACCGATAAATCCGATGGAGTCAATGAAGGGTTTTTCAAAATAGCCACAACCATGATACTTAATAAAAGTAATTATAGCTTAAGACCAAGATTCAATATTGTAACTTTTGCTAAAAAGTGGTATGAGCTTGGATATGCAAAAGGTCATGAGTATGAAACATGGAAAATATTTGCGCAAAGAGGATGTGAGTTTGATGATGAGCCTCCAAAAATATTATCCATACAACCTGTAAATTCCTTGGTTTCGTCAGATACTGTTGTTCAAGCCGAAGTTACAGACAATATAAAAGTTGGTCGTGTTGAATTCATAGTATCGACCAGTACGGGTGATAAAATTGTAAAAACCTGTACAGCACCACCGTTTGAATATATGATAAAACCCTCCGATTTTGAAACTGGAAATTATACGTTAAAGGTCAGAGCTTATGATGCCAGAGGTGATAAACCTGCAACCAGTGAAGATATAAATATTAAGGACAGTTTGAACAGACTCCAAACTGGGGCTTATATTCACGAGCCTATTGATGAAACCAAGTATAATCATATAGCTGAGGGAATGGTTTCATTTCAAATTGAAAACGGAACTGGAGATATTATTCCAGGAACAATACCTTCCGATATTGCACAAATAATGCAAGATGACGGATACAGCAATGTGACTGTTAATGATGCTGTAATAGCCAGTAACGAAGCTGCCAAAACCTTTCAGCTTCCTGTTGTTGCTGGAAGAGTATACAATATTAGGGTTGACAGCAGTGATGGTCTTTATGGACTCGAAATAAAAAGACCGGATGGAACAGTATACGAAAAAATTGACGAACCTATGTCTTCACAAAGTATAATTTTTACAGGAAGCACTACCGGTGACTGGAGTGTTTCAGTAATTCCTATTAACATACCTGGTAGTGAAAGCACAGTTAGGTATGGTGCGGGAGAAAAATCAGAAGGTATCATTATAACAGGTATACACTATAATCCGCAGGATGGGAAGTACGAAATATCCGGATTTGCACAAGGCTGTGACGAAATCTCACTTTCATCGAAGGATGAGAAAGGAAATATCAGAGACTTTACTCTGGCAGTAAGTAATGACAATTTTAGCTTTGAAGATTCATTCGAAACAGGTACCTATAGTTTTGATTTTCAGGGTAAAATGGGCGGTAGTGATGTGGGAGCAGTTAAATCCTATGAAATATTCCTTGATACCAGTATTAATGTTGAGATTAATTTTCAAGCATACCGTGAGAAGATGATTAGGAATAAACAGGAAACAATTCCTTCGCTGGCAGGTTTGGAACCGCAAATTACCCATCTTAAAAACGGAGCTATGGCTTATTATGATGACAATGTCATTACATACGAAGATGGAAGCAGTACAGCTATTTGTTTAAATGGTCAAATGGCTTCTACATGGAAAATGCTCGGTGATAAGATAAAGGATGGGCTTGGTCTTCCCGTTGCTGAAGAATCAGATTATGGGCGGCTTACAGATGTTACAAGTGTACCTACCCAGTATGGTGCCATTTTTTGGGATAAAGGCAAACAATATGGTCCCACTGCTGTTTTTGGTGAGATATATGAGAAATATTTTAGAGGCATTAAGTACTTACCAATACAAAATCAACATTATTGTGATGATGGTGAAGGTATGGTAGTAGAATTGGATTCCAACGCCATATACTACTATCCAGGCTTGGGTGCTCATATATTTGGATACTCTCCTATTCTTAAAAAATGGGAGGAGCTTGGAAGAGAAAAAAGCAAATTAGGTTATCCTATTGATGATGGTATATATACTCAGAATTTTCAAAATGGATATATAACAGCTATCAACAATACTGTTTATGTAATTACAAATACTAAAGAACGAGAAGCGGCTATTGATGATAAGGCAAAGAGCATACCGGAATTGGGACAACCGGAATCTTCCTATGTGCATATTACAACAGGAGCATATAGGAAGTATCAGAATGGTGTGGTGTTTTATTCGGATCAGGATGATAGAACATATACCATACATGGTGAAATAGCCAGGAAGTGGTCTGAGATTATTGACAAGAAAATTATTCCTATCGGAATGCCAATTGGAGACGAACAATATGGTGGTGAGGGCAAGAGATACTCAGAATTTGAAAATGGAGCTATTTTTGAGACAGACAGTACAGGCGTGATGGTGATTTACGGCGATATATATAAAAAATGGAAAACAAGGTATCTGTACTATGGTTTTCCATCTAGTGACCAAGTGTATTGTTCAGATGGAGTAGGCATGAACTGCCGCTTTGAAAATGTTGCAATATACTCTAAAGCAGGTATAGGAACTTATGCTATTGATTACATACATGATTATAGAACCTGGGTAGCTATGGGAGCTGAAAAAAGTATTCTTGGTTATCCCATAAGTGATTTAGACGTAGAAGGTACCAATTTCCAATACGGTAAAATTGACGGTTATATTTATATGAACAACGAAAGTAGCCCAATTTACTTCTATCAGGGAACTATCTCAAAGCAAAAATCACTTTTTGTTAATGGTAGAATGGATCAAACTATAGACCTTGGAGGCTACTATTGGTTTAATCGTTGGAATATTAACTGCAGTAATACAGGAGGATTAGAAGTGCCTTCGTATAAAAACTATGTATTATACAGTTTTGATATTGAAATAAGCCCCGACAAAGTTAATTGGATTACTATTGACAGCATTTCTCAAGGGAGGGGTGAATGGGAAGGTCCTATTTACCAAAAGTCTGTTGAAAGTTTCGTAACGAGATATATAAGGGTTAAGAAAACTAGACATAATGATTGGTCTTATGTAGATTATTTCCAAGGTGTCGAATTCAAACTTGGTCTCTTTAACGATGAGGCGTCAAATATCGACAATACTGCCGACGATATCATAAAAAACAGCTATACATACCAGATTCCTTTTGGGGACAATCTTGCAGGTAATCCGCAGATTACAATCGATCCTGTAACCGATCACTTGGGTGGTGTTTTTTTTAATGATGAAAATTATACTGTAGCATTCGATGCATATATTTCACCTGATGCATCGTTTCAAGATATTACCGGTGACATCAAGATAGCATCGGGCGCTGGAACTGAAAACTCTTTTGAAGCTTACTACCCTATAGCTAAAAAGGGTCAGTGGATACACTATGTTTATAAAATACCTGATGGAAAAGTAACTTTCTCACCGGAAATTTTATCCAATCCTCCTAAAAAAGGTTATATCCGCTATCGTAATATATCTTATAAATATACTAAATGTGGTCATTACAAAAGAATTACATATCCAATTAATAATTATGTTCTCAAAACTTCAGGTGGAGTGATTCAAACATTGCCTGAGACATATTATTACAACAGTAGGGAATCATGGAGTAGACTAGGATCCAGAGATGTTGCAAATCAGAATATAACAGAAGGGATTGCAACAATATGGTCAATCGATAGAGATGCGGGCAAGACCTGGCTGATTTTGGATCTCGGGGCAAGATACAGGATAAACAGATGGAAATTATCCAAACTTGTTCCAGCTGATAGCATTTCTTTGATGGTTACTGACGATAGCACTTGCTTGAATAGTCATCAATACTCTAAAAAGCCGACAGATAGCTGGATACAGATTGATGAAGTCAAAAACAGTACTGGTACCGAAATTAACCGATCTGTTGTTGATTTTTCAACACAGTATATAATGGTCTATTTTGATAATGAAACCTATAATGACGATTTTAGATTAAGCGAGCTTGAATTGTACTATGACTCCTATACCGACTCAAGTATTAGCAAGACCAAATATAATATAAACATTGCAGAAGGCAAAACTACAATGGCAAGTACTTCAGATACAGCTTCAGGTTTTACTTCCGATAAGGCTGTAAATGGCATTGAAAATGAAACTGATGATATGTGGAGCCCTGAAAAGGGAAAAGAAAAAAATTCATGGATCACAGTTGACCTTGGGGACTTCTATAAATTAAGCCAATGGAAGGTATTACAGGATTCCACTAATGGTGTTGCAAGGGGTTATACTTTGCAGGCGATTCTAAAAGGTCAGAACCGTTGGCAGGATATTGATACCGTAACCAATAATACCGGCAGCATATCAGACATGAAAACAAATGAATTTGAAGCAAGGTATGTAAGGCTTCTGATTACAGACCCGGGAGATGCCACACAAATAGGCATAAAAGAATTTGAAGTATTTTATAGCAATGCAAACACAACAAACTTAATATATGACAAAATAGCAGGGACTGAGAAAAACGGTTTAAATGCATATTATAAAATCAATAACTACTATTCAAGTTCTTTCCCTATTGAAAAACAAATGGCTAGAATTGATACTCAAATAGACCTGGATTTTACGAAGAAGCAATTTGATAATTTATATGAGATAGACAAAAACAATGAAGTAATGCTTAATACATACTGGTTTGGATATTTGAAACCAAAGGTTTCAGGTGACTACAAGCTTTATTCCAATAATCCCGATATGGCAGTGTATATAAATAATCAGAGGGTGGACCCAAATACCCCAATTGCACTGGATGAAAACCAGTACTATCAGATAAAGGCGGCATGTTTAATTAGGGAACTGAATTTATCGCCTTATAGCCAACTTACACTGTTCTGGGAAAGTGATAAATTCAGTAAGGAGGTTGTTCCGGCGGGGTGTCTTTACCCGGTAAGTACCAATACCGGTACACCTGCTCCGGTTAATAATACAGCCAATGAATCAAATGGTCTCACAGCCCAGTATTATTCAGATGATTGCCTCCATGAGTGCGAACTGATTAAAACAGACTCAAAAATTGATTTTGACCTGTCGCTTTCTGAAAACAGCTGGTTTAAAGATCATGGTTCAGTTCGCTGGGAAGGTACCATCAAAGCATCGGAAGAAGGAATCTATAAAATGTCAAAAACCGGTAAAAAAGTATCCATTTGGGTCGATGGAACATGCCTTATGCTTGAAGACAACTATGATGCAACTTATGGAACAGTCTATATGGAAGCTGGCAAGGAATATACCATAAAAATTACATGTCGTGATACGACAAAAGATGTAAAGCTTTATTGGGAAAGCAGCTTGAAAGCAAAAGAAGTTATACCTTCTGAAAACCTGATTCCTTTAAAATTCGAAACGGTAGTTGAAGATAAGGAAATAATAGATGCCGGTGCCAATCATATAATTGCCGGACGGTTTATGCCTGACAGGGATTATACAAATATGGTTGCATTGGTAGACGGATACTATGCAAGCGATGTTGAATATAACCTTAATACTGCCACTTATAATTACGAGGTGAATCCCGAAGACTTGCCATATGGACAACATACTCTGGACATTGTCGGACAGATAGCTGCCAGAGAGGTTCCTATTGCAAGGTACTCAATAAACTCAAATGTTCCCCAGCTTAATATTGATAACCTTGATAACAATCAAATTGTTTCGGGTAAAATCACAATAGATGGTTGGGCCTGGGCACAAAACAATTCAGCTGATAAAGTTGAAATATACAGGGATGGTAAATATTTGGGGTGTGCTTCTGTCAGTATTCCAAGATCTGATATTACAGGACATCCCGAACTTGCAGGTACAAATCCGGGCTTCCAGTTTATATTAGACACCCAATCCCTAAGCATTGGAGTACATGAATTGAAATTTGTTTTAAGAACAACCAATTCAAATGATGACAAAAAAGTTTATGTAAAAAGAAGTATTATAATTGATGATCTTAGAAAATTAAAAGTAAGCAGCAGTAATGACTCTATTGCTGATACGGTAAATATTATACAGCCGTTAATTGAAGTGACGAATACAGGCAGTGTAAATATACCTCTATCAAGCATTAAGATCAGATATTTCTTCACAGATGAAACTGGAAAAGCTCCGATTGCTGATATGTACTACTCAAGTGCAGGTAATGACAAGACCACAACAAACTTTGTTCTTTATGACAGTACGTCGGTAGCAAAGAAATATTATCTTGAAATAGGATTTAACGATAATGTGACAATGTTAAAGCCTAATGAAAAGGTTACTGTAAAAGTAGGTATTCATACAAGTGATTATTCATATTACAGTCAGGCAGACGACCACAGCTTCATTAATGAGAATACTCTTAAGGAAAATCCAAAAATTGTTGTTGCGTTGGGATATAAGACAATGTGGGGACAGGGACCTGATATGTCAATAATTGAAAAACCTGCTGCTCCTTCAATAAGTGTACAATATCTATCTGAAGACAGTTCTCCACAAGCCAACATGATTAAACCGGCTATTACCATAATGAATACTGGAACTGACTCAATCAACCTTTCAGATGTTAAAGTGCGTTACCACTACACCAACGAAACAACTAAACCTCAGACTTGTACAATATTCTGGGCAAGTTGCGGAAATAATAATGTAAGTACAAGATTCCAGAAAACATCAATGATGCCTTCGGGTACAAATTACTATATTGAATACAGCTTTGGACCTGATGCAGGAATTCTTGCGCCTGGAAGTACAGTAGTTATAAAATCCGGAGTTAATACTTCCGATTATATGACTTATACCCAGACAAATGACCATTCCTTTATGCCATCCGCTTATATATGGACACAAAACAGCAATATCAGCGGATATGTTGGTAATGATCTTATTTGGGGAACCGAACCTATTGTCAGAGACTAACCAAAAGTTATTTGGGGAAGATATAAGTATTTTATCTGGGGAACCTTCGGGTTCCCCTTTCTTATATATTTTTTCGAATTGAGTAAAAAGAGCTAATTCAGATTAATATTTACTCCTTTACATATAAAGACTCAATTATCCCTGCATATTTTAAAGTTATGGCCGATCGTTTCATTTTCAGGTTTGCGGTGAGATCACCGCCTTCAATTGATAGGTTATCAGTCAGGATAGCCCATTTTTTTACTTGTTCCGGGTGTGAGAGCTGCAGGTTTACTTTTTGTATAGCGCTTTCAATTGCTGTCGGATCAGCCGCACAACCCCAGAGAAGTGCTGTGCAATATGGCTTTTTATCACTATATACCATAACATTATTGATTCCAGTGGCTTCTCTGAGCATTAATTCAATTTTTACAGGGTTGATATTCTTACCGTAAGAATTAATTACTATTTCTTTTTTTCGACCGGAGATCACAAGATAATTGTTATCAGTCAAAAAGCCAAGATCCCCTGTATGCAGCCAACCTTCCTCTAATGGCGATTCATCCTTGTCTTGAAAGTAATCTTTCATAACCTGGGGACCATTGACCAATATTTCTCCATCATCGGCAATACGGATACTTGTATCCGGAAGAGTTTCACCTACAGTATCTGTTCTATTAGCCATATAACGGTTTAAGGTGATGAGGGGTGCTTCCGTCAGACCATAAGCATTATGAATATCTATTCCTATTGATCTGAAATTTTCCAATAGTCCGATACTTGCCGGTGCAGAACCAACGATTAATTGAGCGCAACGGTCAATACCTGCTATCTTCTTCACAACCACACGGAGAATAATTGCAAATAACTTTTTTATAAAACTGTTCCTGCTTCTTAAATATATGCGACCAATAAAACTTTTTGCACCTTGTTCCCAAATCTTTTCATAGAATCTGGGAACTGAAAAAAAGATAGTCGGCCGGATTTTGGGAAGCATTTTCTGAAGATCATGGAAGTTTTCCAGATAATATACATCCACAGGTGCCGGGGCATAAAAAAGGGCATATGAAGTAAGAATTCCTTCTACCACATGGTTCATAGGAAGGAAAGACAGGTAAAATACCTTTTGAGTCCTGGCTTTCCAGGGAGGTAAAGAGGCGATTGTTTCTGCCATCCAACTCAGGCTGGCGTGATTGAAAGCAGCTCCTTTAGGGCGACCCGTTGTTCCGGAGGTATAGCGGAGAGTGGCTATATCACCAAATCCTGCAGGTGATTTCATAGAGGCTTCACAACCGTCCCAGAGCATTAAAAAGTTCTGCCAACTCATGAAGTTTTCAGGTAAAACGCATTTTGGATTTTCACGGCAAAAAGAAACCACCGGTATTTTTAAACTGGTGCCGACCAATTTCTCCAGAATTTCCGGCACACCTACAAACAGCAACCTGCTGCCGGAGGTATCAATGATGTCCGTCAGTTCTCTGACAGGACTGCTGTAATATAAAGGTACGCTGACAGCGCCGCTTAATCCGATAGCGACATCAATTACGAAATAGCATGTACTGTTAAATCCTATAATGGCAATCCGGTCACACGGATGAATTCCCATCTGCTTAATTGAAGAGACAGCCCTTCCGATTTCATAACTGATCTCACCAGGGTCACGTGAAATTATTTTATCTGAGGTTACATCATGAAATCTTACCGGACGGCTTTTACCGGATAGACGGAAAAGAGCCTGCTCATGTACCGTCCGCTCTGAACGGTGCATAAATCCATGTTGCACAGCAAATTTTAGGATTTGCGGGAAGAAATTTTGCCAATTTTCCTTGTAAGCTCCGAGCAGTCTATCAATATTATCACGCTCATAAATACGGTCTTCTTCAAAGTAAGGAGCTAAAGAAAGCAGTGAATGAATAACATTCTTTCGTGGAAGGAATCGACCAATCCACTGAAATCGGCTAACAGGGAACGGCAGAAAAATTGGTGTTGGAAGCTTAAGATGAAGATTTTCCTTAGCCCAATTTCTGGTGAAATTAATCATTTCTTTTACGGTAGGAAGTGATTCATTGGGCAGAGTTAAATGAAAGCTTAGTCCTTGTGCTTTTGGATCGAAGGTTAATTTGACGATGGCTTCAGATACATAATCACAAGGAACCATATTTATTTTCAATGATGGGTTGACAGGGAAGAACTTCAATTTTCCGGTTAAATATAAACGAAGCGGAAAATATATAGTGTTAAATGTTTTTATGGCTCCGTTTTTCGAATCACCAATAACCATTCCGGGACGGAAAACAGATATAGGCAGTTCTTTTCCTGCTGCCATTACATAAGACTCAGCTTCAAATTTACTTTGCTCATAATTGTTGGAGAATCCATAACAGTTGGTCAAGGCATCCTCTGAAATCCTTCCTTTTCGTCTTCCGGCTACATAGGCGGTGGAAACGTGGGAGAACCTGACTAATCCATGATGCTGATGAACCGCATAGGCAAGATCCAATATATTTTGAATGCTATCAACATTCGTTTTGCGAAGTCTGTCAAGCGGCTCATTAAGCCGTATATCTGCAGCAAGATGGATTATGTAGCAAACAGATGAAATTAGTTCGTTATAGGATGAATCAATCAGACCCAATTTGGGAAGGCTTAAGTCACCGTTTAATACCTTAATACGGTTATCAATTTCATGGACCAGATTGGGCCAATCCCACCAGATTCTTTCCAGCCTATGTTTAACAGAAATTAAATTCTGGCCCCGAACCAGAACAATTACGGGAAGTTCAGTCTGTTCAAGGATCAATCGTGTAACTTGCGTTCCCAAAAAACCGGTAGCTCCAGTAATTAAGATTGCACCATTCACGAAATCACCTCCTTGGGCTGGGGGTTCCGTTTCGCTTTAGTTCTTATCCATGCAGTCTGGGTTATAAATTCTGCAAGGAGATCTATGTTATATTTAGAACGCATTTGTTGTATTTGACTGTTTTTACGGAGGATTATCTGTTGGCAGGCAGGATTTTGCAATAAAGATTCAACTCGCTCATCTAGCAATTGAAAGAGTTGTGGCGATGAGTGCTCCAAAAAATACTGGTCATAGATTCCTAGATCCCGGTAAAGATCACGTAAGCGTTGATCATGGCCCATGGCTACTTGAGGCACAGCAGCATCCAGAGAAAGCACTCCTGCATGATAGCGGGAGGTAATCAACAGATCAAGACTCCTTAGTATTGCTGTTATCTGGGATGCATTATACTCCCGGGATGAAAAAATCCTGGTTTCATCTTTGTGACGCATTGATGATTGAATTAGCCTTGCAAAAGATTCGTCCAGCTCTTCCATGCAAATAAAGGTAATGGGCCGCCCATGTTTTTCGATAGTTCGATCTGCGAAACGGGCGTAGTTCTCTGCCATGGTTTCGCGGGCAACGCGACGTTCACGGGAATCAGAGTAATAGAAAGGCCAGCGGTAACAGTTTTTACGCCGTCCCCAGAGACGGAATACCACAGGCCAGAGATAAAAATCTACTGCTGCAATCCCTATAGTGCCCGAAGCTGCCTTAGGCCATATTCTTTTCAATAAGTCATTGTCGTCAGGATCGGTGTGAAAATCAAATGCACAATCCGCAGTTACTGCAATAGGAGCACTTATTTTCCCGGCTTTGAGACGATCTGCTGAGGCTTGGGTACGGGTAATGATTAAATCTGTTTTAGATGCTACTTTTTGCACCAGCATTCTGTTTAGTGCGGATAGACTTCCGGAATCAACGGCATAAGCAACAACAGGTATACTGTTTTTAAAGCCGCACCAGGACACCCATAAAAAGGCCCAAAGCAAATAAAAGCTCCATGTATCCATATAGCAGCTGCCTTCAGTAAGTAGGATCAGATCGTGTTCCCGAACCAATCTGCGTAAGGTTAAAAAATATACTGGCGGATATTCTGCAATTTTTAGTTTTGGACCTTCCTTGATATACCGGCGAAGATTGTCACTGAACATTGTTGGAATAGTAATTTCGATATCCTCTCCTAATACTTTACGAACATCTTCAATGATGGTTAAAAGACGTGCTTCCGAACCGGTATTATTGGCACCGTTATAACCCATCAAAAGCACCTTATGTATATTTGGTTTGTTTTCAATTATTGGTTTTGTTTTTTCTACTATCATATAAATCTCTCCATTATTATTTTACCTACTCTACCTGCCACAGCCATGATGGTAAGTATGGGCGGATTTCCTAAAGATTGGGGGAACAGGGTCGCATCTGCAATATACAGGTTTTCAGGAAGCCTTGAATTGTGAAAGGTTTCTGATTCCTTAATTGTAAGTGGCAGCATACCTCCAGGATGTCCTGCATTAATTGTTCCGAGGAAAGTATTCTCTTTTTTGATACCGTATCTTGAAAAGATCTCCCTGCAAATGTCCACTCCATCCTGTAATCTTTCCTTATCAACCTCTGTAAGTGTTTTTCTTATACGATTGTTATCAGTACATCCATTACTTGAGTCTCCAAGCTTAACCATAAGTGTCAGTATATCGGCAGCAGGGTGCCGCCAGTTTTTATTAAAGAAAAAGCTTAGAAAATCAAAATATGGCGATAGGATATAATGTTCCTTCTGTACAGCAAAGGGCATGGAAAGCTCTTTGTTCATAAAGCTTCCCTTAGATTCGGCAGCTACGCAGAGAACAGGGTCGACAAACAGCTTGTTTTCACACTTAATTCCTGAATTCCGAAGGATTACTGGGGTTGAAAAACCGCCTGCCGCAAGTATAACAATATCAGCAGCATAGAAACCTTTTTGTGTATGTACTCCGCTAACCAGGCCTTTTTCTAAAGCAACTTTGGAAACTTTGCAACCTGTGACAATTTCTGCGCCCAGATCCTGTGCAGCTTTTAGAAATTGGCGACTGTCCCATTTAACACCGAACTGACAGCCCAGAACACATCTTCCGCAATTGGTGCAACCTTTGTAATCTCCAAACTTCGGTATAGGCTTCGGATTCAAGTCCATTTGCCTGCATATTTCAAATAATTTTCTTGTTGCATCCCGCCATTTATTCTGATGATCGTATGTAATGGGAATTTCTCTGTAAAGCTCTTCAAACTCATCGTCCAAATTAATTCCAAGCTCCTTAAATCCTTTGTCTATGCGAAGTGCATTTCCGGCAGAAAGGGTAGTGGTTCCGCCCAGACCAATCCCATTGACCATGACCATTCTTTCTTCGGTTTTACGGATTTTCATTGATGGGAACAGCAGTTGTATTTCTCTTTCATCGAAAAACAGTCCTGTCTTTTTAAGCTTTTCAAAGGCGGATAAATTAAAAGAGAAAGGCTTAAAATAGCTACCTGATTCCAGAACAGTCACATGAAACTTTCCCTGTAACTTCTTGGCAACAGCTGCTCCACCAGCTCCGCTACCAACTATTATTACCTTTTTCATTTCAAAAACCCTCCCTTTAAATAACCTTTGCAGCAACTGCAGCCTTCAGGTATCCTTTGATAAAAACGCAGCCTTCCGCCTAAAAGGCCTGCTGCCAGCCCATTATCTAACGAAGAAAGAAGCTTGCAAGCTTCTTTGGAATAATATTTACTGAAAAAGCACCGCTTTATTATAAATTTATCCTGCTCATATTTAAAATCTATCTCAATAAGCTTATAAATGACCTCAAGCATTGCAACTGCCTCTTCCCGGGATGCAATATGAAAACTTTTCTTAAGGTTCTGGCCATAAGTATAGGAGTTTTTATATAATCGCTGTTTTAATTCATCAAGAGGGAGGCTACTCTGAAAATAACCCTCAGCCTGAACCTTCGTAAATAATGCGTATTCTGACAGAATCCTTGCAAAAGTAAGTCGCCGTAAATCCGGCGGTTCACATTGAAAAGCATCAGCAGTTAAACGGAATAATTCAAGCATTTTTTTCTTCTTAATAAATCCAGGTATGTAGAGCTTTATTATTTTCAAAAGCATCATCAAACTTCTTTTTTTCCAACTTATTATGGCATCTTTCATTTTCCAATTACCCTTCATTAACTTTCAACCTTCACATAATTAGATACGTAGTACTGCCAAAAAAGTCTGTAAAAATTTTCTTATAATAACACTTTCGTTTCTTATGTGGTTGATTAGGTGAACCTTATGTTTTGCAAGCTTGTAACAATATTTTCTCTATATTGATAAAATCGTATGTTTGACTTTAATTACCTTATATTTACACAATAATAATTTTGTGATATTATAAACTAAAAAATCAAATTAGGGGGAATAATGTAAAATGAGAAAGAAAATTTTAGCAGTACTGATGTGTATAGTGATTTCAACATTTATTATACCTTCAACATCAATGGCAAAAGCTTGTAAACCTGTTAAAATGATTGGCAAGGATACTCATTATGAGGTGGTTCTCGATTATACAACTGGTTTATCTCATTATCAAATGGGTGCAGAATACGGTAAGGAAATAATTGAGTCGGTTCCTGAATACGAAGCTTTATGTGATTCCTATATTGCTGAGGTAACAGGTAATGAAGCAGTTTATAACGAGTTTTTGTCGAGAGTTGAAGATATCAAACCGCAGATTAAACAGGAATATATTGATGAAATTGAAGGTCTGGCATCAGGGTTTTCCGGAGGAACAGAGAATGTCATAGGAGACAATAAACTTTCAGTTGACGAATGCTTTATTTTTAATTTATTCCCGGATATTGCCAGAGGAACTCAGTGCTCAGCACTTTCTGTGTATGGAAAACGTTCAGAAATTAATAAAACCATGTCTGCTAGAATTCTTGATTGGTATGCTGGTTCACAAAACCAAATCGCTAAGCTTCAAGCTGTTCTTACTATAAAAAATGGCAGGAAATCAATTTGCACAATTGGATACGTTGGATTTATGGGTGTTATTACAGGATTAAATGACAATAAGGTATTTGCAGCGATCCTAGATTCAAAAACAGGTATGCCTTATTCATCCGATTCAAGATCATCGTATGTATTCGATATAAGGTATGCATTGGAGAACTATAAAAAGTTGGATCAGGTTGCAGATTACTTGAAATCAAGTGATAGAAATTATACTTTCAGTCACCTGGTTTTCCTATCAGATAGTAAAACTAGTGCCGTTTTAGAAAATAACATTAGTACAGGAAGTAATTGTTTAAGAGAGGTCCGAACAGCAGATTCTGTTTTAAATGATGGAGTTAACTGGGGGATAAGTGATAGTGTCGGAACTGTAAATTCTTTTATGATAAACGGGAATTTTGATAATTATACTGGGAATATATTTAACGTTACAAGGTGGGATTCAATGAAATCTCAACTTTTATCTAAGGGTTCTAAAGTTACACTTTCGGAATTAAAGGAAGTAGCTACATTTCATAAAGGTACCAATCCTGGTCCAATGAATGAAGGTAACCTTTATAATGATAGAACACAGCAAATAATTATATTTATTCCGGATAAGATGCATCTTGAAGTGTTTTTCAGGCCCATATCAGGGGATTTACCTGAAGTACCTACATTTGAAACAATTAGAACAGGTATATAGTCTAAACAAAAAATCAGCTACCCCTTTAGGGGTAGCTGATTTTTATAAATGCTGGACTTAGAAACTTCCTGTAACCAAGTCAAGTGCTATATTTTGGGGATTACCCTTAACTGAATACCATTTATTGTTAAAGTATATATAGTTTTCATAAATTTCTACTCTAAGTGTACTTGAATCAGCCAATATAAAATCAAAGTACGATATTTCACCTAAATTGCGTTTGACCATTTTATTAGAATCGATTTCGCTTCCCATGTAGCTTTTTATAGCTCTTACACATTTTCCAACCTGAGGACCGGTACCTGACTCGTTTCCAAAAACAACTTTTTGCGCATTGAAAAGATAATTTATATTATTTTTATTATCGTTAGCAGGTGTTGGAATCAGAGATTTAATATATTCAACAAAACCTTTGCTAACCTTTATAAATCTTACAGGTACACGCTCGTAATTAAGGTAAGCATAGTAGTTATACCTTTCAGGAGGAATAACGATAGCAAGTTTGTCTTCTCCTGCAACAACAAACCGGTAATTACTCTGTCCGGATGCTGAATCCATCTTCCATTCAAGAGAGTAGAATGGATATATAGCTTCCCTTTCAAATTGGATGCCTCCCTCATAAAACTCAAGGTCATCAATGGATGTAAGACTTTGGGCAACTGATTCTTTCTGAGATTGGCTAAGTATAATGCTTTTCTCAATATCGTTAGCATTTAACTTTATTTCGGTTGAGTTCAGTATTTCTTTTCTGATTTTATCAGCAAAATCGACTTTGTCAATTTCAGGGTTTATTAAAGCATCAAGGTTAATGCCATCGAAAGAGGTTATCAGTTCGTTTGATTTTACCCAACCACTGATAGGGTATTGGTATTTATATGCTTCATTAGAATCTGCCTTTGTAACACATTTGCCTATAAATTCATTATATCCGTTTGAGATTTTAGTCCATTCTCCGTTTACAGACTCAATAACCACAGGAACCATTAAAGCTGTAGCTTGGAAAGACTTTGAAACAGGAGAGTTTTGATCCGCTCTTTCATAAACTTTAGTATTCTTCTGAATAAACCCTTGATTTGTAGAAGTACCTTTTTTACAGAGCTTGTAATTATCGTTGTTTATCCAACCTGTATAGCAAGTAAAATCTTTTTCGGTATCCGTTAATTTTTTTACAAGGCTCCATTTGGAATCTAGTCTAATAACACGTATAAGGTCGCCATTCTTTACATCAGCAACAGAGTCGCTGCTTGAATCTGGCAGCATTTTCAGTTGAACATCATTTTCCTCAGTTTCATTTGAAATGACATAATCAAATGTAGATGCTTCTGATATGCTGAGTCCAAGGTTATCAAGAGAAAATGTGAACCTGGCATTTAGGTCAATATTTTCGATGTTAATCCAAAACTCGGTATTTGAATCGTCAGGCATTAATTTGGCACGGCACCAGTTGGTATCCTTTTCAGCGCTATCTAATACCCATATAAGCTTTCCATATTCCAAATTAATAACATCTTCAAATTGTGACCCGGGACCAGTCTTTCCGCTGCATGGTACTGTGACAGCAGTGATTGTGGGCGTACATATTCCTAATTGGGAATAATAAAGTATTGTGGGATAATTCTGACCTTCATGGGTATCATGATTTTCCGTCTTATTGACGACAGCTGAATAAGTGTTGTTTACAAATTGGAATAGCTGCTTTCTAAACATAAAGGAAGTAAAAATGATTGCCAGACATGCCGCTATTGAAATAGCAGGCTTAATTGCTTTGCGGAATTTGAATAGTACCAGATTGTTTTTTGAATACCTCTCTTTATCCAGATTGTTTATAATATCCTTGTGAAAATTCTTATCTGCATAAGCTTCGCTATTGGAGAACTTATCTGTAAACATCAGAGCAGTGTATGTATTCCGACAAACCTCACAGGAATTAATATGATTTTCCAAGCCTTTTTTTTCTTCTTCAGACATCGTATTATCAGTGTATTTTATAATATCTTCAAAATTATATTTACATTTCATTTTAAGAACTCCTCTCCATCTTCTTAAATTGATGGCAAATACTTTCCTTTGCCCTTTGAACTTTCATCTGTGCTGCTTGAGGAGATATATTAAGGATCTTACCGATTTCACTATACGAAAAACCTTTCACGTGTTTTAATACAAGCGCGATTTTTTGATCAGGTTTTAAGTTGTTTATCAGTTTTACAACCTTAGCATAATGCTCCTTTTTCTCATAAATAATATCAGGATAATCTTCAAAGCTGCAGGATAGTTGGTCGAGTGCATTAATATTGTCAAAATTCCGATTGCGTTTATTTTTCTTATAAAAGTTATTAAAAGCGTTAGCAGCGATTTTGTATATCCATGTAGAAAAGCTCCAGTTGCTGTTATACAAATAAAGGTTTTTATAGACGCTTATAAATACTTCCTGTAAAAGCTCTTCAGCATCCTCCTTTGAAAGGGTCATTTTAAGGAGAAATGCAAATATGCGGTCCTTGTACTTTAAAACCAGATTCGAATAAGAATCCATATCACCCTTCAAGGTATTATTTATTAATAATTGTTCTGTATCCAATAAGAACACTCACCCCTGTTAAATTTTTTTGTTAGGCCTAAAAAGCAATTGCTTAAAGAGTCTTTTTGTATCTCTCTAATAATTAATACAATAATTTGGCAGAAACATAACGGTTTTCTAAAAAAATTATTTTATAGGTATAGATAACGAACAGTAAAGTTAAATTTATATGGCACTTAAACGTTATCTACTTTAGATGAAAAACATACTTCAAATTTAGTTTTAGAGTTTTTCATCTATAATTACAGTATAAAATTAATTAAGCTGGAAAACAAATAAGAATAGTTATTGACTAATACTTCCGGAGTTTTCTTCTAAAACAAAAGCGAACCTTAAAAGATTCGCTTGTGTTTTAGAAGAAAGCTGTGAAACAATTATATTTTAAAAAGGCTTTAACAAAAATGGCAGACATGTTCAATTGGTTCTGCCATTAGTAACAGCTACTAAAGAGAGTTTGTATATATAGTTGAAACTGATTCTCTGGTTGCTTCAACAGGTGCAAGGCTTAGAAGCAATCCGAGACTTGGCGTGTTGAATGCAAGATCGGTCAATTTCTGTACATCGGATTCATTAAAGCCGATACTCTTAAGGCCTGGTTCAACGCCCATTTCCGAAAGCCATTTCCTTAGGCCTTTAAAGGCTTTATCTGCTTCATCAGGTGATCCGCTCAGATCGTTTACTATTGGGGATAGAATATCTGCTAATACCTGGCTTGAAACAGGATAAATCTGCTTTACTACAGCAGGAACGAGAACCGCCAGACCAAGGCCATGTGCAAGATCCGGTTTGACGCCGCTCAATGGATGTTCCAAAGCATGAGTGTAATGTAAGAGGCTATTATCAAAAGAAATACCTGCAATTAGTGAAGCATAAAGAAGATAATATCTTGCAGTAAGATCTTTTGGGTTACTCTTTGCGATGGGCAGGTACTTTGCTACAAGTCTGACAGTTTCTTTGGCCAGCAGTATGGAATAAGGATTCGCTGCAGTTGTAGTGGCAGATTCGATAACATGGTTTAAAGCATCTATTGATACATAAACCGTTTGATCGGCTGCAAGTGAAGTCATTAGCGCAGGATCGTCAATAGAATAAAGCGGGTATATGAAATCGTAGGCTATGACAGGTTTGAACTCTTTTTCCGGAATACTTACTACAGAGAATCTATCAGCCTCAGTACCAGTACCATGTGTAAGATTTATAGTAACGATCGGAACTGCTTTTTGAGGTGTAAACTGGTATTCAAATAGATCTCTTGAATTTTTATCCGGATATTCAATCATTATAGCAACAGCTTTGGCAGCATCAATAGGACTTCCTCCACCAATGGATAACACAGCTTGTGCACCAAATTCAACTGCAAGTTTGGTAGCAGCATCGACCTGGTCTACAGTTGGGTTTGCAGTTACGCCATTATAAAGTACATAACTGATTTGACTTTCTTCAAAAGCTTTGACTACATAATCCCAGGCACCTGATTTAATATAAGAACCTTTTCCAGTGACAACTGCCACTTTGGAGATGCCTTTTGAGTTTAATTGCATGCAGATATCGCTGATTTTTTTAATTGCTCCTACTCCTAAATATACTGTTGATCTTGCCCTGATTTCAGCTACATCATTGATATTAATACTGTTTTCCCACATAACTTCAACTCCCTTAAGAAAATTTGCCCAATAATGGATGTGTTGCCTAAATGGGTCATGTAATAATAATAACCTATAGGTTAAAAATAGTAAATATGGTATATGGAGGAATGTGGCATTTTAACTCATACTACGCACATATTAAATGAAAACAACGTTACCAGCATGCCCATTAAAAGTATACTTGCAAGTGTCCAGGCTTTATCGAAAACTACTTTCTTGCCCATTAAACCCAGGAATAAGAAAACAGCAGGAAGAGTCAGTATGTAACGTGAGTTTGCTATTGCCTGACCACTTGTTGCAGAAATAAGCAGCGCTGAAAAACTGTATAGGGAAATTGATGTATCCTTTTTTAAGGTATACCTGCAAGCAATTATTGCAAGAATTATAATCGAAATTTCTATAAAGCAGAAAACAAACGTTTGCATATTACCTTCAAGCACAAACCCAATATATTTTTTCCAGTAATATATAGTATTCTTAAGATTAAAAGGGCTTAATCCAAAGACATTTCTTTCTACTATGCTAAAATTCTTTCCCCAAAAGGATATCTTCCAGATAATAAACACCGCCATTGGAAAAAGTGCGGGAAGTCCCATTCTAACTATATTCCATGTTTTTGTTTTTTTGGCTCTGTAACTCTCCCAATCAACATCTTTTAGAACTTCTACCACTAACGGAATAATTAGTGTAATGCCCACAGCCCTCGTAAGTATTGCTAAAGCTGCTATAATTGATGAGGCCAGGTACTTTTTTCGCTTCATTAGAACAAGAGATGAAAATGTAAATGCTACAAACAAACCTTCAGTGTATACCTGAAGGAGGAAGAAGCTTGTAGGAAATATCAGAAAATAGAAAGCACTCCTGGTAGCACCCTCAGCGCCTAATTTGTCTTCAAAAAGCAGGTATAAAGAAATTATCCCAATAAGTGCACCAAATGCTGAAATAAATAAGCCTGCAAGTACTGATGCTGCTATTGGCTCCATTCCCAAAGCCCTCGGCAGGTAGGAAAGTAACCTTATTGACATGGGGTATAACGGCATAAAAGCATAATTATAAGAATAGATTTTATCATCATAGTTAATCTTTCTGATACTATCACTATCATATCCTTCCATCGCAATGCTTAAGTAGAACTGGGAGTCCCAAGCTACGTGGGTATTCATAAATTTATTGGATAAATACACATTGCTTTCATTACTATTAGTGTAGGTTTCCTTAACGCACCAGTCAAGTACATAGTCCGGATGGATTACATTGGTTCGCATTGTTACAATAGCCTGAAAACCAATTAATATAATCAACCAGCAAAACCATATCAGAATTAATGTTCTTATTTTCTTTATCATATTTACCCCCCAAAGAAATCAAAATGGCTTCTTAAAAAGTGTGATTAAGGCTATTAACTTTTAAAATCATATACGATATAATATTGAAATAGAGAAATTATTGGCATATATATTATATTATGTAAAGATATCTACTGACAAGCACAATAAAAACTAAAATTCATTTTTGGGGAGAATATACTAAATGAAAATAAGATTACCTGAAAAGGATTATAAGTTTATCATTAGCTGGATACTACTTTTAGCAGCAGGGTTATACTACCTCAATATTGGAATTTTAAGTAATAACTTATGGCATGAGGAGACATTAACTGCTGCAATTATTAAACATCCGATTTCAGATATTTGCCGAATTGCATATAATAATGGACAGCCGCCATTATATTTCATACTCTTAAAGATATTTAGTGATATTTTCGGTTATACAGAATTCACTTTGCGTTTTCCTTCAGTTATAGGTGTTATATGCATTGCTGCCTTGGGGGCAGGGCCGGTTAAAAGAATTTTTGGAAAAAGAGTTGGGTTTGTATATGCTTTCTTTATATTGTCAACTCCTTTTATTACAAATATTGCTCATGAGGCAAAAATGTATACCTGGAGCATCTTTTTTACTACTTCAAGTATTCTCTATGGATATTTAGCTGCGATGGAGAACAGGAAAACTGACTGGTTAAGGTTTTTACTTTTAACGGTGGCATCCTTGAATATATATAACTATGCAGTATTTCCAGCAGCAATAGCCATGTATATTATGCTAAGATGGATATTTGTGAAAAACAGGTACGCTCTAAAGAGATATATTATATCAGCTGCAACCGTTATAATTATCTATATTCCATCGGCATTGAATTTCTTCAAACCAATGGTTAAAAACCTTTCGGATTTTATATGGCCTCTTGATACCCTACCTGCTATATTAAGAGCATTTCTTGCACCATTTTCAAATTTTTATGGTATAAGTTTATATATAGAAATACCTATATTTATTATTTCTGTAGCTTTTATTGCAGTAGCCCTCTTTAACACATTTATTAACAAAAAAGCCCACGGATTAATGATTTCTTTTGGGATGGCAGTATATTTGATAACTATAATTTTAGGAGCAATTTATTCAACTGTTGCTTCTCCTGTTTTTTTTGAAAGGATTAGTATACCGGTTATGGGGGTCTTTATTATAGCATTCTCCTACGGTGTCTCCCTTATTAGAGAAAGAGAATATCTAATTTTGATATGTATACTATTTTTCATTATTTCACTACCTCATGCCTTTTATATTTCTTCTGAGAATTTATCTTCACCTATTGAGAAAACAACAGAGTATTTGGAAAAACGTATTGCCCCTAATGACGTTTTTGTTCATTTTGATGAAGAAACATACAACTTGTTTTCATATTACTTTCCCAAGAATAAAAACATTCTATATATAGGTAATAATAATCACAAGGAGCTTTCTGCCTATGATGCTTACTATCCTAATGAAATTGTAACATGGTTTAACTTTTACGAGTCAATCAAAGATTATAAAAATATCTGGCTTATTAACCATCCTAATTCAGAAAATTATTCATATCAGACAAAGCTCATATATCTAGGCGCTATAAAAAGTACTGAAAGCACCAAAAGGTTTTTTAGCCAGATACCTTTTTTTGATATTTCAATAACCAAAGCAGTTGCTGGAAATAGAATAAGTGAATCAATCCCATTAACCAGTGATATCAAAGTTAAAATAAATTTGCTTAATAGTTATTCCGGCCAAGTTATTGTAAAGCTGTTTAATAAGAATTGGAATGGGCCCTTTATAAATAAAACAGGTAAGACCAATGATGCTAATACATTTGCAACACAAAAGGGGAGTATAATAAAGAATGCTACTTCAGAGGTGACTTTTGAGAATATTCCGTACGGGAACTATTCTATATTTGCATTTCATGATAAAAACAATAACAATATACTTGATTTTAAAGATGGTAAAATTAAAGAAGGTTTTGGTAATGTTATGTTTTATAATCCCGGGATCTTTTTTGTTGAATCTGAAAAAACTCAAGTTGAAATTAACCTTATATATCCCCCTTAATATCTGTACCATGGAATGAATTTGAGCTATACTTTCAGTTGATGCTATGGTTTAAGAAAATTGTTATTTTGGAGGGGAATTATGGATTTTAATCAGGCTGCAAATAATTGGGATACTGAACAGAGAAAGAAGAGGGCTGAAATAGTTGCAAATGAAATACTTCAGTCGGTTCCAGTAAATAGAGAATATAGTGTTCTGGAATTTGGATGTGGAACTGGGCTTGTTAGTTTTAATCTTTATCAGAAATTTAGGAATGTAACGCTTATTGATAATTCAGAAGGAATGATAGAAGTACTAAACAGAAAGATTTCTGAAGAAAACATTAAAAATATGAGCGCATTTCAAATAGGTATACATGAGGCATTTGAAGGGTGTCTAGGAGAATATGATTTGATATATTCATCAATGGCATTGCATCATATAAAAGACATAGAAAGTGCAATTGAAATATTATTTAAGTTACTAAAAAAGAATGGGTATCTATCTATTGTTGACTTAGTAGAGGAGGATGGAAGTTTTCATAAATTAGAAACAGATTTTGATGGGCATAATGGTTTTAATCAAAATGTATTAATTAGGGTATTAGAGAAAGTAGGTTTTAAAAATGTTAATTCACATGTATTCTATAAAGACTATAAAATAATTGAAGATTCAAGGGTTGACTATTCTCTATTTATTATAACTGGTAAGAAGACATAATTTGGGATGTTTTATTGAAGTTGGATTCTAAATATGATTTAATCAAAGTGTATTATTAATAATTTGAGTTTTTTTATTGATTTATAAAGGGGATGATTGGATGAGGAACAATGAAAGAGTATACAGAATAGTTATTGCATGTTTATCAGCTGTAATATTAGTTGGTGCGTATTCCTATTATAGGCAAAATGAAAAAAGTAATAGATATTATATTAAAACAGGGCCCTGTTTATATTTGTACTGCCGATATTGATTGGGAAAATGATAAGATTATTGAGTTGAATTCTGAACAACTTGATATCATATACATGATGAAAGGAATAGAGGTCGAATTGTCAGAAATAATAGAAAGGAATGGGTATGGAGGAAACTATAATAATTTCTCTCCAAACGGGGAGCAATTTAGAGATAAAGGTTGGAAAAATATTATAAAAGAGTTTTCTATATATGCTACCAAACTTCAAGTTTAAAACGAAAGGGCTCGGAAAATTGTGGCTAATTAGTTTTCTAAGTGATAATATACAAGAGATTCTTCAATTTAAAAAGGAAATAGGAGATTTAAAATCGGAGATGAAAGACTTCGCTAAAAATAAAAAACTTATAATACTATATGAAATATTTATCGCAGTTTTGGCTTTAGTTGCAGTAGTTATGGCTATTATGGATTTTACAGGCATTATATCAATAGAATCATCTACTGAATTCTATTTGATAGATACAAGTATTCTCATAATATTTGCGGTTGATTACTTTGTGAGATTGGGCATTTCAAAAAATAAAAAGGCTTTTTTTAAGGAGAACATTATTGACTTAATAGCTATTATTCCGTTTAGTTCGATATTTAGAATATTTAGAATGTTCAGATTATTCAGAATAGTACAATTCGTTAGGTTTGTGAAAATCCTTAAAGTTTTCAGGATACTTTCTTTTGTAAAAAGGTTTTCATCAAAATCTAAAAAATTTGTATATACAAATGGTTTTGTGTATGTAATTTATTTTACATTAATTACTATTATCCTTGGGGCAATAGGGATTTATTTTGCAGAAAAGAATAACACAATTAATAGCTTTCAAGATGCGATTTGGTGGAGTTTTGTAACTGCATCAACAGTAGGATATGGTGACATATCTCCAAAAACAACATTAGGTAGGATTATTGCTGTAATTCTTATGTTAGTAGGTATTGGTTTTATTGGAATGCTTACAGGGACGATAGCTACTTATTTCGTTAAGAAGGTAGACAATTCTAATAAAACAAAAGATGAAATTAAAGAGGAAGATATGATTGGTTTATCAGATTTAAATACTGATGAGATTAATGAAGTCATGAAATATATTGAGTTTCTTAAGAGTAAAAGAAATAATGACTAATAGGATGGGGAAAGCATATGCTTTCCCCATTTAAAATATATTGATAACAATGTTATTACATAAGCTACGGAACTGTTGTATACACTTTATCATTTGACGAGCTTAAGGTAACACCTTTAGCGCTGAACAATTGACTTAGTGTTACAAATGTATAACCCTGGTTTTGAAGTGTAGGAATTATTATGTCCAAAGCTTCAGGAGTAGGATGTGGCGATGGTTGAACATCGTGTAACAGAATTATTGCACCATCTTTTGCTCCTTGTATAGCATAATTCGCTCTTTGCTCAGCAGTGGTTGAGGACTGCCAGTCAAAACATAAAACACCCTGTATAAATGTTAAATCACAAGCATTATATAGAGTTTGGCTATATGCCAGATTTGGTGCACGAAAGAACTTAGGTGTTTGCCCTGAATACTTTTGAATAGCTGTAGTAGTATTATTAAGAGAAGTTTTAATGTCTGCATCAGACATGGTATCCATACTTGAATAAGCCCATGAATGATTTCCGATTTCATGCCCTGAACTTACAATTCTATCAATAACAGATTTTGTAGAATCATTAACGTTTTGCCCAACCATCATGAAGGTGGCAGGAACCTTATATTTGTCCAGCTTGTCAAGTACAAGAGGAGTTAGTGAAGTGTTTGGACCATCGTCAAAAGTAAGAGCAATAAGCTTTTTACCTGCTAATGAAGTAGTTGACGTTGGTGCGGTTGTATGTATGGGTGTGGGTGTCTGTGTGGGTGCTTGAGTTGGTAGGGTGCCTAAACTGCTTGTTTTGCCCATAAGATACATTCTTATAGCAGCAAAATCGAGAGAATCGAATTTACCATTTTTATCTATGTCTCCTTGTTGAGGCAGGGAACTTATCATCCCAAGTAAATACTGTCTGAAGATGGCAAAATCTATTGAATCAACTTTTCCATTTTCATCAATATCACCAAGAAGTACTGTAGAAATAGGGGGAGTAGTTGGAGCACTTCCTGTTCCAAATGAGAATGAATCAATATTGACAGGTCCATTAAAGCAAAGGTATAGGTCTTGTATACTTGAAGCGCCGCTAACGGTAGTAGATAATTCATCGTAAGTGTTCCAAGCGCCGGTTGATGGTACAGTTAATGAACCTATAAGAGTACCGCTTGAGCTGCCAAGTCTTAATTGAATAGTTGTATCAGTAGTGTTACCATTTGCAACTTTTGCCTTAAAAGAGCCTGCGCCGCTGCCAAAATTAATTTTATTAAATACAAGGGAGTTACCCTTTTCTATATAGCCTATACCGGTACCGATATTTTTCAAAGTTGAAGAATTGGCACTGTTATAATCCTCAGCTTCTATTGTAGTAAAAGCGCTTTTCTCAGTTGCAGGGATTGTAGTAGTTGGTATTGCAGTTGTCGGTGTTGTATTCGGAGTGCTCCCGATATTAATTGACATACTAGTTACATTAGCTTTCCCACTACTTTGATATCCCTCTACCACAAGCGAGACTTCATACATTTTCCCCATTGTCATCCCCATATTCTCCCACGCTTTAAAGTGGTCGCTTACAGATATGGTTCCGCTCGTGCGTTTCGATGTTCGAACACTCCAATACTGTTGAAAAGTTGCATTGCCCTTAATTGAAGGTTGATTGGTTCGTGTGGTCTCATATACGTCATATGTACCACCATCAACGGTAATGGTACCCTTTGATGTTGCTCCTGGTGGCCTCCAGTTGCCCCAACTCTCTACGATGTAATATTCTACAAGTGGGCTACTGGTCCACCCATAGACAGCCAAATATGAATTTCCTGATGGCTCGTAGTTGCAAGAGTAATCCATTGATATGTTTCCAAGTTCCTGATGTGTCTTGGTTTCATCGAATTTCTTGCCTGTACGGAATAACGCATTATTGATATTGCTCCATTCGCAGTTGAACTTGCCGCCACCATTGAGAGTCATACTTGTGGTACCGGAATCCTTCCACAGTTCAAAGTTGTAATCGTCAATGGTGCCAGTTTGATTTGAGGTGATAGTTGTTGCACCTTGTACATTTACTGCAAAGAATGAAAACAAGATGGTAAAACTTAATAGAATCGAAAAGTTTACCACTGTTTTTTGTTTCATTTTGCATACCCCCTTCTTTTTTATTTGTATTAAGTGAACAAAACATTTTGCCATTCACTGTAAAATACGAAAAAGTGAATTTTTTTGGTCGGGTATTTTAAAAAAACAGATTTTTCGCGGGGCTAGTTGTTCTGCTTTGCTATATTGTTTGTGCTTTGGATATGGAATAAAATTGGTGGCATTTTGATGTTCAATAATGCTATAATATTTTGTGAGAATACATGGAAATACTATATTGTTTAAGGAAGTTTGATATGAATATATTTCCATTTCGACACATAATGTCACAAATATTTTAAACCAAAATTATGGAGGAACGATATGAAATTTTTTGACAAATCAAAATTCTTTATTGCAGGTGTTGTTACAACGCTCTTAGTAACTACAACGATAACGGCATATACTTCAACATTAAAGAAAACTATTACAGTTGATTACAATGATATCAAGATCAACATTGACGGAAAACTAATCCAGCCTGTAGATGGATATGGAAAAAGAGTTGATCCATTTATTTATGAAGGGACAACTTATTTGCCAGTAAGGGCTGTTAGTCAGGCTCTTGGAAAAAGTGTAACATGGGATGGAAATACCAAGACTGTAAAAATATCATCCGGCCAAATTGCAAAGACTAATGCAACATTAAGTATGTGGATTATGCCAAATTCTGCATACCCCGAAAATGATTTAATGGAAATTGCCAAACCTTATTTGGGCAATAATTCTAATATTGAACTAAATGTTACTTTAGTGGACTGGGGAAGTGCATGGACAAAAATAACAGCAGCAGCAACATCAGGTGATGCACCGGATATTACACAGCTTGGGAATACATGGGTAGGAGCGATTTCTTATATGGGAGCCTTGGCTGATCTTACAGGAAAAATAAATGAGGATGAATTTCTTCCTCAAACACTTAAATATTCTAAAATGGCTGGAAGCTCAAAAGTGACTTCTGTGCCTTGGTTTGCAGAAACAAGAGCTTTGTTTTATCGTAAAGATGCATGTCAAAAGGTAGGAGTTGACCCTAAAAAAGATTTTGCTACATGGGATTCGTTTAAAGCAGCACTAAAAAAACTGAATAATGTCGAAATAAATGGCAAGAAATTGCCTGCTCTCGGTATGGCCGGCAAAAATGACTGGAATGTTGTACATAACTTTGCTCCATGGATTTTTAGTGCGGGCGGGAGTTTTTTAAATTCAAATAATACCAAAGGATTACTTAATAGCCAGGAAGTATTCAAGGGTGTTAAATTTTATTCTGAGTTGGCATATGAAGGATTGATTGATTGGGCTGCACTTGATACGAATACAGCAGATATTGAAACGGCATTTGCAAATGGTAAATATGCAACTTCTATCATAGGTCCATGGAATATTCAAACATTAGAAGATAACAAAATAAATAATGGTAATAAACTTGTTGATAATGTTGGAGTTGCATTGTTTCCGGCAGGACCTAATGGTAGAAAAGTATTTTTAGGCGGATCAACACTTTCGGTTTTTGAAAGTTCAAAAAACAAAACTGAAGCTATAAGACTTATTAATTTCCTTACAAGTAAACAGGCACAAATTGATTACTGTAAAAAGACAGGAAACCTTCCGGTTGTGAAAGAAGCATATGAAGATACTTGGATAACAGGAAATAGCATGAGAAAGGTTTTTAAGGATCAAATGAGTTATGCTGTTGCTTATCCAACTATACCCTATTGGGGTCCAGTAGAAATATATGCGCAAGAAGGACTAAGCAAAGTTTGGGATAATGTTTTAGGAGTTAATGGCAAGTATGACCCAAATAAAACTATGAATGCTCTAAAGGAAGCAAATGAACGTATAAACGTAGTATTAGACTCATATTAGTATTTTCAGTATGCGTAAGTATTTTATCGGAAAAATACAACACTAATAATGAGTTTATACTTTATACCTAGAATTTGGTATGATATACTATTTATTATTGTGAAAATTCGACGGTTAATTGTGATTGTGTTAGTATAATTCACAAAAGTAAAAAATAGGGGGTACAAAATGGATTTCTTTGGCAAAGCAAAAATCTTTATTGCAGGTGCAATTTCGGCAACTTTAATAACTACTACGATAACAGCTTATACTTCGACAATGAGGAAAAATATCACAGTTGATTATAGCAATATTAAGATTAATATTGACGGAGAGCAAATTGAGCCTAAGGATGGAAATGGCAATAGTGTTGAGCCGTTTATTTATGATGGAACTACATACCTGCCTGTAAGAGCTGTTAGTGAGTCACTCGGGAAATATGTTGATTGGGATGGTGATTCGAAAACTGTGTATATTTCATCAGTTCCGACTAAAATTAATAGAAATGAAAAAGAGCTTAATATGTGGGTTATGTACAATTCAGCATGGCCTGATGCAGATTTATTAGAAGTTGCTAAACCATATTTAGCAGCTAATCCTGATGTAGGATTGAATCTTACTGTTATAGATTGGGGGAGTGCATGGACTAAACTAACAGCTGCAGCAGTATCAGGGGAAGGACCGGATATAACTCAGATTGGGACTACCTGGGTTGGAGCAATTTCTTACATGGATGTTTTGACAGACTTTTCAGGAAGAATAAAGGAAGATGACTTCCTACCTCAGACATTGAGTACAGCCAGAATGGAAGGAAGCACACAAATGACTGCTGTACCTTGGTTTGTTGAAACAAGAGCATTGTTTTATAGAAAAGATGCATGTGAAAAGGCTGGAGTCGACCCGGCAAAGGATTTTGAAACATGGGACTCTTTCAAGGCGGCACTTAAAAAATTAAACAATGTCGTGATAGACGGTAAAAAATTATCCTCTCTTGGTATGCCTGGGAAAAATGACTGGAATGTTGTACACAACTTTGCACCATGGGTTTATGGTGCAGGAGGCAGTTTCTTAAATTCGGACTATAGCAAGTCAACTCTTAGCAGCCAGGAAACTTACGAAGGTATTAAGTTTTATTCTGAGTTGGCCACTGAAGGTTTAATGGACATGAGCGCACTTGAAAAGAATACATCAGATGTTGAAATGGAATTTGCAAATGGTGAATATGCAACTTCTATTATAGGGCCATGGAATATAAGTACTCTTGAAGATAATAAAAAGAAATTTGAAGTTAACCCTGCTGAAGGAAGTGACCTTATAGATAAAGTTGGAGTTGCAATGCTTCCAGCTGGACCTAAAGAAAGATGTGGATTTTTGGGAGGAAGTAATTTATCGGTTTTTAAGAGTTCAAAGTATCAGGCAGAAGCTATCGGTTTTGTCAAATACCTTACAGGAACAAAAGCACAAATTGATTATTGTAAAAAAACAGGAAACCTTCCGACAGTTAAAGCAGCATATGAAGATCCATGGATAACAGAAAATAGTATGAGAAAAGTATTTAAACAACAAATGAGTTATACAAAGGCTTACCCTTCTTTACCTGAATGGGGACCAATAGAAACCTATATACAACAGGGTTTAAGTAAAGTTTGGGATAACGTTACGGAATACAATGGGAATTATAGCGAAGAAAGAACCATGAAAGTATTAAAGGAGACTGATGAAACAATAAACATATTATTAAGTCAACCTTATGGTGATGCTGATATAGGAATTGATTATGATGATAGTGTAGAAATTGATAATGATAATTTACGCTGACGATACTAATGTGATATTTGTTGGTGCAAAGCATAAGTTTTAAAGTTGACTGAATGGATTAATAGAATAAATATATTTGGCATTTAGTGTTATAGATAATTAGACCACTAAGTGCGAAACTTTTCTATAAACCAGCGATAAAGAAAACTATGCAAAACTGATTATTTAAATTTTTTAAGGGGATAAAGAATATGAATGAAGCAAGTTCAAAGTTTGTAGACAATCTAGCCATTGATAAATTATTAAATGAAAAGTTGAAAAAGGTTAATCATTCGCCTAAGCATTCCTTGTTTGTTCCGGCAGAAGGCCTTTTCACAAAAAAAACGAACAGTCTGAATTTTGGTAGAGTAAATTATATTAAAAACAGTAGTACCAATAAGAAGATTGAAATACCGTCGTTTGAAACTTCAACATATTATCATGAGAATAACATGATACATCTTTATTATCATCCGGCACAAAATGCAAGATATAATATTTTATTTGTTCATGGGCTGTTTGATGACAATATGCTAAACTATGGTTATTTATTTAAACTACTTAATGATTTGAGGGTTAATGTTTATTTCATGACAATGCCTTATCACTTCGAAAGAAAACCAAAAGCAAGTTTATTTAGCGGAGAATATTTTTTCAGCGGAGATATTTTTAGAACACAAAATGCTTTTAAGCAAGCGGTATTAGATATTGAGGCATCCTTTCAATTTATAGAAAAAGAAAATGACCTTCCGAATATTTTGGTGGGATTTAGCATGGGTGGTTGCGTATCTTTACGAAATTATATTTTAAATAAACAGAAAACACCAACGTTTTTAATCAATCCGGTTACAGATTTATGTGAGGTGTTATGGGACTCACCTTTGTTTGTCACAATTGGAAGTGATCTTATAAATTCAGGCTTTGATATGAAGAAGTGTGAAAATATTTTTCTTGAAATGGATCCAAGTAAGAATCTGGATAGTAATTTTAGCAATAGTAGAATAGCAATGGTTTATTCAAAGTTTGATCAGGTTATCGACGAAAAGAAGTATAAAAGATTTATTGACATGGCAGGCATAAAGAATGCCTTTGCTTATCATTCAGGACATCTGAATGTTTTGAGAGTACCTAAACTGGCTAAAGACATATACGATTTTGCTGAAGCATTATCTATTCAATAAGTTTTTGTAGCGCAAAAAATAAAAGAAATAAACAAGTTGATTTTGGGGGCGGATTCGCCCCTCTTTAAATTTAACAATAAAATGAGAACACATAAAAACGAATATTAATATGGTTATGAGTTTGCTTACTTAAGAACATTTACGGTTATAGTTTTACTGCTTGTTGAACCAAATTCATTTCTAAGCTCCCACCTGTAAGTGTATGTTCCTGGAACAGTTGCTTTAAATGTAACTCTCCTCGCTTGAGGACGGGGGGTTTTATCTACAAGATCAAACTTTGTATATTCTTTGCCGTTTTGGTATAAAATCAGTGAGGTTCCATTGTTACCACTCTTTAAATAAAAATGTATAGTGTATTGATTACCTACATGAACCTTGTAAAAATCCGAGCTTATACGGACTTCGCCAGGAACGCTGCTTGCTTTTTTTGTGACAGTAGTTGGGATTGGGGAAACTTTAGTAGATTTTACAGGTGTAGCAACTGCATTTGTATTAATAGGTCTGGTAGCAGGTACAATACTATCAGAGGGTTCGAGTACAAGTATTGCAGATGTTTTTGTTGGTGTGCTGTCCACAGAAGGAGTAGATGTAATTTCGGGTTCAACAGTATTTATAGCTTCTGCAATCAAATTATCAGATGTATTTTTTTGTGTGTCTGTAGCATTTTTGTTATAACTTGGTACGGGAGTGACCTCAGTATTGTAAGCGGCTACTGGCTTATCGTTATTAATAACCAGCATACATCCCTGATATATTGCATAAAAGATTATTATACTGGTCACTGCGCAAGCTGCCACTATATATTTCATATTCGCATTCTTTTTTTGTATCCTATAACTTCCAAATTTGATTTGTTCACCAACTTTGCTGGTTTTACTGAGTTTAATGGTTAGAAATTCACCCTGAAGTGTAAAAAGAATTGCTTGATCATTGTTAACTTCAAGTATAACTCCAATATTTTCACTATAGTCATTTCTTAAGTTTACATTTTTTAAATAACTGCATAACAGCTTAAGATTATTCTTTAGAATCAAGGTGAGAGCTATAATGTATTTTTTATGTTTATAAAAGATTCGTTTATCTACCTTTATACTATCAGTAAAGTCTTCTAAAGAGAGAGTCTTATCTTTAGCAACTTTTTGGAAGAGATCATTATCATTATATAACTTCCTGGCGATTCTTACACATATTCCAATATTTTGCTTTTCATCAGGAGACAAATTAGGTAATTCGCCAAGTTTTATTCCATACTCCCATAGATTCATTTTGAATTGTGATATATCCTTTGTGGATTCATAATTACAATAAAGGTAATATTTCTCTTCATCAATCTGGTCCAGAGTGTGATTAGTGTTTCCTTCTCTTATATAACTTAGCACCCATTCCTTTATGATTTGTTCTGAAAATAAGAGAAAATCCTTATCTTTATCAGGATTAAACAAATCAATTGAATGATCAAAAGCATCCAATCCAATATCAAATTCAGGACTGTTTTTAGGAACTGTAGACTTGCCTAAAGAATGTGAAATTGTTTCTAAAATAAAACCTTTATGCCTATCTGTAAAATCCTTTCTTGCAATAGCATCACCTTGTTTTATCCTATCAATAGAATCTAAATATTCATTTCTGACAACCTTTTTTGTTCCAGGGAACTTTAAAAGATCACGTTTAGTAACCTTTTTATTTTTAACAAATTCTAAAAGTTCCTCTCTGGAAAACTTCATTGTCTTAAAAAACTCTAAAATTTTCATGATAATCGGCTCCCCAATAAGCAAAGTAAAATTAATTAAGAATATAAAACTTTACAGCTAATTATATCAGATTTTATTATGAAATAGAAATATATTTGTTTTTATTGCTTGAAAATCAAAGTCATGCAATTAATAGATACAAAAATGGAGAATTTGTGAATCTAAAGAATAATTGACTCTAAAAAAATAAATTATTAATATTGAAATTTTGGATAATTTTGTGTAGACTTAGAGGTTGAAAATGGATTTTTGAGGTGATTTGATGTATAGTAAGTTTGACAGCAAATTAGTTAAAAGCTTTAAATCTAATTTGCCTACGTTAGCGTATTTGATTAGTTTTGCTATTTTAATAATTCTTACGGCCAGGGAATGCAAAGTTTTCAATCTGTTTATTATTTTGATTACTATTTTTTCTGCTTTGATGCTTGCAGCTAAGTTTTTAACAAATAATTGGTATATAAAGCGTTTATTAAGTGTAGTGGCTTTTGTTGTATATATCGCAATTGTTAAAACGAATTCAATGGAGTATATTTTTAAATTTATAACAAACAAGTGGAGTTTTATAGTGATCGTATATGTTCTACTTTTAGATGATTGGATTATTCCGCTTATTGTAGGATTGTATCCAGCATTAAGGCTTGCCTTATTGATTCCAGAAGTGATTGAAGGAAACAGCAAATATGCATTGGCACAAGTAATCGGAAATGTAAATGGACAATTGGCATACACTGTTTCTACTGTAATTATATACCGGATGTTTTCAAAGCTGATTGTTGAGAGAAATCGATATCGTAATTTGAGTATTAATGATTCGCTCACGGGAATGGTGAATTTTTCTCATACAATAGAAATGGCTAAGAAAATGCTTCAAAAAGGCAATATTTCAATTCTATTGACTGATATGGACAGGTTTAAACAGGTGAATGAAACATATGGGCATATTGCTGGTAATAAGGTGTTAATTGAAGTAGCAAAACTTTTGAAAAAGGAAGTAGAGGGGTTTGAAAGCATTATTGGAAGACTTGGTGGAGATGAATTCATTATAGTATTAAGAAATGATGGAAGTCAGGAAATTTTGAATTTGGGAAAAAGGCTTCAGGAAATTATGGCGGATAAGGTTTTTGTTATAGACCCTGAAATAGACCCTATAAGTCTTTCATTCTCTGTTGGCCAGGCCAATTCAACATCAATGGAGGATGATGTCGAAAAGCTCCTTAATAAAGCAGATATTAACATGTATTATAACAAGTATAAAAACCACAGGTTAAATATTTTTATAAATAAAGATACTCCAAAACTTTGCAAGGAAGGGTATGAACTTTTAAATGTCCTTGCAGAAAAGGATATGTACACTTATGTACATTCTGGATATACTGCTCAATATGCAGCTGCGCTTGCCAGAGAACTGGGGTATTCGGAAGATAAGGTAAACTCACTTTATACTGCCGGATGGCTTCATGATATAGGGAAAGTACTGATTTCAAATGATATAGTAAGAAAGTGCGGTTCATTAACAGATGAGGAATATATTTTTATTAAGAATCATGTTAATTATGGAATCAGTATTTTGAATGACTTGGAGCTTTCTAAAGAAACACTTAATTGTGTTCAATATCATCATGAATTTTGGGATGGTTCAGGCTATCCGCAAGGGCTTGAGGGAGAAAATATTCCTCCCGAAGCGAGAATTTTGCAAATTGCCGATTCTTATTCTGCAATGATAATTAAAAGAGTATACAGAAAGACATTTACACCAGAGGAAGCTCTTGAAGAAATAACCAAAAATAAAGGTAAACAGTTTGATCCGGAGTATGTTAATGTATTTGAAGGTTTTATTAAAAGCAGTATGGGCATGGAACTTGCCTAAGAACTGCAAATTCACTTTAGGCCTCTTTTTTGAGTTGTTTTTTGGGAGGGAAAATATTATGAAAAGCCATGTAAAGTCGGCGATGGTTCTTTTTGGTGCACTGTTTATAATATATTTTCAGCAAATGTTAGTTGTTGCTGCACCTCATAATGGAGAGGTCTATTCATTAAAACAGCCTGACAACTCTTATGTACAGGTTAAAGTATATGGTGATGAGTTTTATCAGAGAATTGAAAGCATTGATGGTTATACTTTGGTGCGTGACTCGGATACAAACTGGATATGCTATGCGGAGGTTAACAAAGGTCAGAATGATTTTGTTTCCACAGGGATTAAATATTCAAAAGATGAAAATAAAGAACAGCAGGTAGAAGTAAAAAGAAAACTAACAAAAGGTCAAAAACTTAATAGAAAAGTAATTGAAAATAAGGCTGATAAAGCTAAAAGAATATTTTTTTCACAAGGTTTCTCTCAGCAAAACAATATAAGTTTATGCTCGGAAAATAATTTATTGCAGGTTCAACAGACAGAAGAAGGTACAAAAATTCTAGGATTAACTCTTCTAATTAAATTTTCTGATAAGGACACTGATATAGCCAAGCAAAATGTTTCTGATATGATAAATAAAGTTGGCTATGATGGTTATGGCAATAATGGATCAGTAAGAGATTATTTTTATGATGTTTCAGGTGGAGAAGTTATCTATAATAATTATGTTACAGACTTTTATGTTGCAAAAAAACCGAAGTCATATTACGAGGATACCGATATAGAAGTAGGGGTGAGGGCAAATGAGTTAATTCAAGAAGCATTGCAGGATCTTGAGTCAAAAGGGTTTGATTTTTCTATACTATCTACAAATAGTAATAAAATAGTCCTGGCTCTTAATGTATTATATGCAGGCAGCCCTGATACGGGATGGGGAAAAGGGCTCTGGCCGCATTCTGGATGCTTGGACGAAACCTTTACTGCTGATGACGTAAAGATATCAGCTTACCAGATAGCTCCATTAGAGAAAAGTCTCAATATTACCACATATATTCATGAAAATGGGCATATGCTTTTTGGATGGCCGGATTTGTATGATTATGATTCTGATTCAAAAGGAGCGGGTTTATATTCTGTGATGTCTTATTCATATGGTGCAAATCCTGTACCACCAGATCCTTATTTAAGAAGCATATGTTGTGGATGGGGGAAAGTAACGACGCTGAATGATTTACCGGATAAAACTACAGTTTCTGTAAAGGCAGGGTCGTTAGAAGTGTTCAAATTTGATGGACCTAATCCGGAAGAGTATTTTTTGATTGAGAACATTAGTAAAACCGGAAGATGGGCTAAGATTCCCGATGAGGGGTTAATTATATGGCACATTGATGAGAATGGAAGTAATAATTGGCAGGATATGACCTATGAAAAACATTATATGGTTTCTGTTGAACAGGCAGATGGAGAATTTGATTTAGAGGGGAATATTAATTACGGAGATAGTAGTGATTTGTTTGATGGTTCTAACTATACTGCCTTTAATGATACAACAAGCCCGAGTTCTAAATTGTGGGATGGACAGTCATCAGGATTGAACATAACCAATATAAGTATTGCGGGAGATACTATGACATTTACAATTAATAACTCCAATAGTTCGAAAACAACAGCTACAGCAACGCCTACACCAATACCTACAGCAACGCCTACACCAATACCTACACCAACACAAGATTTATCCCCAACACCTACAATAATCATAGGCGATGTAAATGGTGATAATTCAGTTAATTCCTTGGATTTTGCTTATACAAGGATGTATCTGCTAGGTATAAGCAGTGCTTTTCCAAGTAAAAATGGGATAATAGCGGCTGATGTTAATGCTGATAGCTCAATCAATTCAATTGATTTTGCCTATATTAGACAGTATTTACTTGGTTATATAGATAAATTTCCAGCTATTCCTTAGTTTGCAACTGCTTTTCAGTTAGAAAGTTCCAATATCTTGCGGGCAAATTGCGTTTTTGAAGTTTGGGATTTATCCTCTCTTTGATACATATATTTGTAAAGTAGTTTTTCCAAAGATCCTCATAATTATCGTTGCTTTCAGAATCAGATAGCTGAGATTCGTTGGCAAGGTCTATAAAGATACAATCATTTTTATCAAACACTGCAGCATAGTTTCTTTTTATATCGTGAATTATCCAGTTCTGGTCTGAAAATCTCCTGGTAAAATGGCCTGATATCAAAGTCGTAATATTATGATCAGGAGTGTATTGAGCATAATAGACATTGTTTTCAAGCTGTTTGAATCTCAAAATACCAAGTATCAGATGGCTTTCACGCGTTACTTTTCTTGCGGCGGAATGGACAGGCAAAACTCTGTCATCAGAAAGATGAAGGTCTACTTGTCGGCCTTCCTTATATCCAAGCCTGATATAATTAAGAATTTGAACCTCAATATCGTTTAACTCTGATAAATAGGCATGATAGACATTTTTTAAGGCCTGGTAAGAGATTTTTTCGCGAATACTGTTGTAAACCTTCGATGCCTTTTCAGCATCAGTAGTAATATGTACATTAGTATCCAGCAAACTCTGCTGAATGCATGTTGATGAAAAAATGTGGGCAGGTATTTCGTGTCTGTAATATGCTTCATATATTGCTGTAAGAAGACCTTCAAATGTGCTGTCATAAAAGTAATTGATCATTATAGCTCACCTGCCAAACTCATGAATTTATCCTCAGGGGTTGGTATCTCGACCAGATTGGAAAACATGGAGATTTGCTCCCAGTTATCCTGAGATAATTTACTTTTATCTGTGAGAGCCTGCCTTATATGAAATTCGTTTAAGGCTATATTACTAAAGTATTTGCCTTTGCAGGTTATAAAGAATCTTGCGCGTTTTAACACTATACCTAGTTTTTTTAAATCATCAAAATCCAGCAGTTTGACTCTTCTTGCCGCAATGATTTTCTGAGCGGAGCGAACACCTACACCTGGAATTCTAAGAAGCATTTCATAGTCAGCCTTATTAATGTCTACAGGAAACAGGTGAATATTCCTAAGAGCCCAGCTCGATTTTGGATCCAATTCTGTATCGAAATCCGGATATTTTTCATCAAGTAATTCACTGCTGTTAAACCCATAGAATCTTAACAGCCAGTCTGCCTGGTATAGGCGGTGTTCTCTCAAAAGAGGCGGTTTGCTTATGAGAGGTAGTTTGGGGTTGGTTGAAACTGGTACATAAGCAGAATAATATACTCTTTTAAGCTTATATCCCTTATAAAGGCTTTCTGAAAGCCGCAAAATCTTGAGATCATGGTCAGGAGTAGCTCCTACAATTAACTGTGTACTTTGACCGGCAGGAACAAAGTTTGAGGAAGACTTAAAAAACTTTCTATTATCTTTTGTTTCAATTATTTTAGAATTTACGAAACCCATAGGCTTTAAAATTGTTTCTCGGGTTTTCTGTGGCGCCAGAAGCTGCAATCCTTTATTTGAGGGTAATTCAATATTTAAGCTCATACGGTCTACCAGTCTGCCAGAGGCTTCAATAAGGCTAAGATCTGCACCTGGAATTGCCTTGAGATGAATATAGCCATTGAAATTATATTCCTCACGTAATAATCTAACTGATTCATAGAGCTGTTCCATTGTATAATTAGGGCTCTTAATTATTGAGGAACTTAAAAAAAGTCCTTCTATGTAATTTCTTCTGTAGAAATTTATAGTTAAACCAGCTACTTCATGAGGGGTAAAAGTAGCTCTGGGAATGTCGTTGGAAAGTCTGTTAACGCAGTAAGCACAGTCGTATATGCAACTGTTGGTTTGCAGGATTTTTAGCAGAGATATACATCTTCCATCATCTGACCAGCTGTGACATATACCACACGCTGAACCGTTACCCAGTCCACCTTTTGTATTTTTTCTAGAGCTGCCGCTTGAAGAGCAGGAAACATCATACTTTGCAGCTGCCGAGAGTATTTCAAGTTTTTTTTGTAGCTCCATTTGTTGTACCTCCAGGGTTTTAATAAGAAAATTCTACCACAATTGCATGTAAAAATCAAACGTATGTTCGACGAAAGCGTAAAAAAATTATAACCTGAAATATTTAACAGTGTTTTTGTAACAGTTACTGTATATTCGAATCAAACTGTTAAGTTTTGTATATGGGAATTCGATATTATTGATGTGGGATAAAATGTGTTCGGAGGCACTATGATGCTTTTTAAAATATTAAGGTTTATGTTTATATTAATAGCAAGTATATTCATAAGTTGCCAGGTTGTATATGGTGATAAACCTGTTGTTGTTTATCAATCTGAAGACAATTATCCACCTTATAAATTCAGCCAAAATGGAAAATTTAATGGTTTTGAAATTGAACTATCAAATATTATTTTTGCTGATGGTGATTATAATGTTGAATTTTCAACAGATTCCTGGAGCAGAGTTTATGATGGTGTTGCTAATGATAAAATCGATACTTGTGGTTTAGTTGCTATAAATGAAGAAAGAAAGAGAGAACTCTTATTTTCAAATGTTGTATTAAAAGGCTATATTTCAATATATACCAGAAGCGATTTTAATATTGTTTCCGTTAAGGATTTGGAGCAGTATCATGTTGGCGTTGGATATAAGCAGTACACCGAGGAGATATTACATGATGTTGTTGGAATTAAAAATTATTCTACATTCAGCACGGTAGAAGAAGCTTTAGAAGCATTGGATAAGGGAACGATAGATGTTCTTTTTGAAAATCAGGAAGCAGTGAACTACTATTTGATTGAAAAGGAACTAAAGACAAGAATCAAGTCGCAGGAAAGTAATCTTTATCCGGTTCAGCTGGCATATGGTGTGAGGAAGGGAAATAAGGACCTTGTAAAATATGTAAATAAAAAGCTTGAATATCTGATAAGTACAGGTGAGTATGAAAATTTATATCAGAAATATTTTGGCGCTCACTCAGAGTATTATGATAATTATCATAGAAACAAGTTTATATTCATTACAGTTTTGATAATTATTATTTTTATTTTGCTACAGGTTCATATTAAGCGTCTTAAAAAGAAAATAACGAGAGCTTATAGGGAGCTTAGAAAACATCATGAGTGGTTGGAAGTAACTATTTCAAGCATAGGTGAAGCGATAATTGCGACTGACGAAAAGGGCGTTATTATGTTTACAAATCTTGAGGCACAAAAAATGTTTTCCTTATCCGAAGATGAGTTTATGAAAAAATGTCTGAATGAAGTTCTTGGTGGATTAATGGATGAGAATGGAGCGCCATGCAGCTTTTCCGTGGAAGAAGTAATAAATCGAGGAGTTAAACTAAACCTGGAAAGTATATCGGTATTAGCCTCTACTGATGGTAACGAACATCTTGTTACAGGAGCGATTTTGCCAATAAGAAATGAATTAGGAGAAATAATTGGTACGGTGAGTGCGATTAAGGATATTACTGAAATAAAGAGGTCTGAAAAGAGAATATATGATATGGAGTATTATGACTCTCTTACGGGTTTGCCGAATAAGGCGTTATTTTCCGATAGGCTCAATATGGCATTGGCTAATGCACGTAGAAGTGGTTTAAAATGTGCAATTATCATTCTTGATCTCGACAATTTTAAAACAATTAATGATACATTAGGACATGCTTGTGGTGATGAAATATTAAAACAGATGGGTGAAAAGATCAAAGGCTATATAAGAGAAGTTGATACGGTTGCAAGGTTTGCCGGAGACGAGTTTATTATCCTACAGCCTAATGTAAGGCTTTTAACTGATATTACAAGAGCTGTAGAGAGGATAATTGAAAAGTTCCAAAAGCCATGGATTTTGGAGGGAAGAGAATATTATGTAACTGCAAGTATTGGAATAGCTGTTTATCCTAATGATGGAGAAGATGAGCAGACCTTAATAAGAAATGCCGACATAGCAATGTACAAGGCAAAAGAAACCGGGAAAAATAGTTATGAGATGTTTATGGAATCAATGAATAAAAATATAATTGACAAGCTTGATATGGAAAATAGCTTAAGACATGCACTAGAGAAAGAGGAATTTGTACTGTTCTATCAACCTCAGATAGACATTAAAACTGGAAATATTATTGGGGTGGAAGCTCTAATAAGGTGGAATCGTGAGGGGATTGGACTTGTACCTCCAATGGAGTTCATACCTATGATTGAAGAATCGGGTTTAATTATCCCTTTAGGGGAATGGGTACTTAGAGCCGCATGTATGCAGAATGTTGAATGGATAAGAAAGGGTATTAAACCGGTATTAATAGCCGTAAACCTTTCTGCAAAGCAGTTTCAACAGCAAAACCTTGTTAAAATAATTGAGAATGTGCTCAATGAAACCGGTCTTGATCCAAAACTCCTTGAACTTGAAATAACTGAGAGTATTGCGATGCAAGATATTGATTTTACGATAGCAGTTTTAAAAGAATTGAGAGAAAAGGGAATTAGAATTTCCCTGGACGATTTTGGTACAGGGTATTCATCTTTAAATTATTTAAAGATGCTGCCAATCGATACACTGAAGATAGATAAGAGCTTTGTGCGAGATATAACATCAAACTCCAATGAAGAAGCTATTGCTAAGTCAGTTATCAGTCTTGCTCATAAAATGCATCTTTCAGTGGTGGCAGAAGGTGTAGAGACAAAAGAACAGCTGGAATTTCTAAAGGAGCATATGTGTGATAAGGTGCAGGGATTTTTATTAAGCAAACCGTTACAAGCAAATGAGGCTGAGATATTATTGAGAAAAATGTAATGGTCTTTTGACCATTTTTTTTTGCACTATTACATGGATGAACATAATTATAATGTGTGACCGATAAAACAATTACCAAAAAATAATGTCAAAAAACAAGCTATTTAAGAAGAATAGTATATTGCTAATGTGAGGATGGACGAGTATAATTACTACTATGATAAATTTTTGTCAAAGGGGGAATTGGATATGAGAGCGATAGTGACTGTTATTGGAAAGGATAAAGTTGGAATTATTGCTTCGTTGAGTAATATACTTGCTAATTGCAATGTAAATATTTTAGATATTTCACAGACTACAATGCAGGATGTTTTTACGATGATAATGTTGGTTGATATTTCGGGGTTGTCTATTTCTTTTTCAGGTTTAGCTGAGCAACTGGAGAAAAAAGGTGTTGAAATAGGCTTATCTGTTAAAATTCAGCATGAAGATATTTTTGACTCCATGCACCAGATATAAGGGGGGAATCTTTGTGATAAGACCTTTTGAGATAATTGAAACAATAAAAATGATTCAGGAAGAAAATCTTGATATAAGAACCATAACAATGGGTATTTCTCTCAGAGACTGTTGCAGTCATGATGGAAATGTTGCAAGGAAGAAAATATACGACAAAATTACCAGACTTGCAGCTAATCTTGTAAAGGTTGGAGAAGATATTGAAAAAGAATATGGGATACCAATTATAAATAAAAGAATTTCAGTTACACCAATATCTTTGATTGCCGAGAGTTCTGATGAGGAAGATTATGTTAAATTTGCACAGATCATGGACAAAGCTGCTGATGAAGTAGGTGTTAACTTTATAGGTGGATTTACTGCATTGGTTCATAAGGGATATACCAATGGCGATAAAAAACTGATACAATCTATTCCTATAGCTTTAAGTACTACAAAAAAGGTGTGTTCATCAGTAAATCTTGCTACTACTAAATCAGGAATAAATATGGATGCTGTTAAGGAAATGGGGCAGATTATCAAGAAAGCTGCTGAACTAACTGCTGATAGTGGGGGCTTAGGCTGTGCGAAACTGGTTGTTTTTGCAAATGCACCCGAGGATAATCCGTTTATGGCTGGGGCTTTTCATGGGGTAGGTGAGCCTGAATGTGTTATTAATGTAGGTGTAAGCGGACCGGGTACTGTGAAAAGCGCTCTTACAAAGGTAAAGGGAGCAGATTTCGAAACTGTTTCAGAAACAATCAAAAAGACTGCTTTTAAAATAACAAGAATTGGCCAATTAGTAGCAAGGGAAGCGTCAAATAGGTTGGGCGTTTCATTTGGGATAGTTGACCTTTCGTTAGCTCCAACACCGGCTATAGGGGATAGTGTGGCATATATACTGGAAGAAATGGGACTTGAAAAGTGCGGTACTCATGGAACTACTGCTGCGTTGGCATTGTTGAATGATGCAGTTAAAAAGGGTGGTACAATGGCATCATCCTTTGTAGGAGGGTTGAGCGGAGCGTTTATTCCTGTAAGTGAGGACGCTGGTATGATAAATGCTGTAGTTGATGGAGCTCTTTCAATAGAAAAGCTGGAGGCAATGACCTGTGTGTGTTCTGTAGGTCTTGATATGATAGTAGTACCTGGAGATACAAGTGCAGAAACCATCTCGGCGATTATTGCCGATGAAGCGGCTATAGGAGTTGTAAATAATAAGACCACTGCAGTTAGAATTATACCGGCTCCAGGCAAAAAAGTCGGTGATATGGTCGAATTTGGAGGACTTTTGGGATCAGGTCCAGTTATGAAGGTGAACCAGTTTAGCAGTAAGGAGTTTGTTGATAGGGGAGGACGTATTCCAGCGCCTCTACACAGTCTTCGAAATTAGAGAAAAATGTGAAAATCAAGTTTACAAAAAAAGTGGGGGCTTATTTGCCCCCATAAGTATGTTATTTGGAGTTTAATGAGAGATTTGATTATGCTAATTTATTGGAAAAACTGCACTAAGTATTTCCTAAATATATTCGATCAATGGTGTTTTATCTTGACGAGTCTGTACTAAAAATATCATAATTTTCCAAAAATATCAAATTAATAATAGCATCGTATTAGACTATTTAGTCGATTTAAATTGAATTATATGATTTAATTTACAAAATGCGCATAATTTATTTATAATGGGTGAGTACCTTGTTCCATTAAGAAGGTACGAATATTTTATAAAATTAACTTTAGCCCCTGGGTCATGTTATCCTAGATCCCAGGGGCTTCAATTTTTTAGATGACACATTCGACATACCTCATACACATTGACTGGAACGCCAGTGTAAAATTGTTTTTTACTGGTGTAACCTTTTAACACAATCATACGTTATAATTATTAGAAAAACATCCCGAGGAGAATATGGATAATTTTACAGGCATTTATAGAAAGTACTACAACAAAATATACTGCTATATTCTTAATCTCTGTAACAATTCCAAACTTTCGGAAGATATCGTGCAAGAGACTTTTTACAAGACTCTGATGCTGATAAATGCCGGCAAACTTTCGGAGTTTGGAGAGGCATGGCTTGTAAGGGTGGCACACAATTTGTTCATAGATTATGTGAGAAAGAAAGACAGGTGGTTGATTAATGAGGATTACGAAAGGTCAATGGATTATATTCCACAGGAGAGACTACTGTCAAATATGACTATTAATATTACCCTTGACAAGTTACCTGTCAGATACCGGTCCATAATTCTTCTTAAGGACTATTTCGGATTTTCTCTGAGGGAAATTGCTTCAATTTTAGGTATTACCGAAAATTCCGCAAAAGTCACTCTACATAGGGCACGAGAAAAATTTAGAGAGGTGTATGAAAATGAAAAGTAATGATTGCAAATCCATATTATCAAAGTTAAAAAAATACATAGACGGTGAACTGTCCGAAAGTGAAACAGTTTTGGTAGAGCAACACCTGAAAGAGTGTGAGGAATGTCAGCGATCAGTAGAAGATATGGAAGATAAAACCTTTGTTTCTCGGGATAAGAAAATCTTGAAAGGCTTGAAAAAATTGAGAATACAGTTCTATTTCAAAGTTATTGCGATATCTGTAGCTGCAGTTGCATTTTCTCTTATATTTGTAAACTTTATTGGTCCTGAAATAATGAGAAATGTTTATTCGGAAAGAGACCTTAACTATCAGAGAGCTATACTTGACAATGTTACCCTCAAAAAGTTTCTTGTCTCAGATGTTCATATAACACATAAACCAGGGCTATTAAAAACAGTAATCGAGTGCGAATACTCAGCGAATATTTTTGGAGAAAATTTTTCGAAACAGAAGGAACGGTATATACTGCCAAATATATTTGGAAAGATAGAACATAAAACTGATCTGGATTTATTGTATGGAAAAACAGATAGTAAGCTCGCTTGGATTACTCTTGATAATTTTCTTACTGAAGAAAAATACGAAAACCGTTATAAAAAACTTGGTGAACAGTTTGACAAGCTCGAAAATTCTCCACAAGGTTCTATTACCCAAGCAATTACAATTTTCAAAAAACCTTATAAAGTTGAGGAACTTCCAGACATCTTAAGGGATATTGGTGATGTTAAGCTGGAATACTGCTGGTTTTCTGTAGACACCGGATTCCAAAAGATTTATGATGCCAATAAGGACACAAACTCTCTTCGCTTTTTCATCACACATCCCGTAGGTTTTTCTGTTTTCACGCCGGAGGATGTTTCTACAAACGCATACCTTGATTACCAGCGGGGTATGTTTTATAGAGGTCTTAAATTTGATATGCAGGTAAAATATCCTGCAAGTCTTTTTGAAAAGGAGTTTGCTTGGTTTGAAGGCAACTACAAATATTTTTTCGATCTATACAAAAGTGAAAATACGGATGTTGAATTAAAGCAGGATGATTTTGAAGAGGCAAAAAAAGTATTGACCCACATGAAGGAGTATATCAAATCAAATGGAGTTATGGTTAAAACAGCAATTATTACAGCTCCTACTCAAAATATTATGAAACTTAGAAATAACGATAATCTTCTTGGTTTTGAAATAATAAATGTTGATTTTGACTATTAATCTGATGAAAAGGTAGAGTTTGATAAATTCTCTACCTTTTCGTAAAGTTTCACTTTATCAGCTTATCTTCACAGGCATCAATTTGTTAAATGTATATAGTTTTTTATGAATATTTGCACAAAATTCATCAATTAGGTAAATAAGGTGCATGGTTGGTAGATGCTCCAATTTATTGTATACTATTATTAGATTGAACCATGTGAATGTTAATGAGGAGGAGTTTTTGTGCAAAAAAGGTTTTCTGCTTTCTTAACTGTAATTTTTACTATTGCAACATTATTTACAAACTCTAATACTATTGTAACTTCTGCCGCGGTTAGTGCAGATATAATAGTTGCTAAAAACGGTACCGGTGATTTTAGCACTGTACAAGCGGCAATTGACTCAGTACCGTCAGATAATTCGGAAGAAGTTGTCATACTTGTAAAGAATGGAACATACAAAGAGGTCGTGACAATAAGAAAGAATAGAGTTCATCTTATTGGGGAAAGTAGCACTGGAGCAATAATAACATATGATAATTATGCTGGAAAATTAAAATCAGATGGTACTACATATGGTACATCTGGTTCAGCGTCATTTTATCTCTACGGAACGGATGCAATTATTGAGAACCTTACTATCGAAAATTCCTTTGATGAAAATATCAATACTGACGGTAAACAGGCTGTAGCTGCCTATATGCGCGGTGATAGGCAAATAGTAAAAGATTGTATCTTTATTGGGAATCAGGATACATTATATGCACACTCAGGCAGACAGTATTATTCAAAATGCAAAATTATTGGTGATACAGATTTCATTTTTGGTGGTGCAACAGCTGTATTTGATAATTGTGAAATAGTTTCAACTTCAAGAGGTGGTTATGTTACGGCAGCAAGCACAGATATTGCAAATTACGGATACCTGTTTTTAAATTGCAACTTAAAAAGTGATGCTGCAGCAAATTCAACATATTTGGGAAGACCATGGCGCCCGAATGGAAATGTAGTTTATAAAGAATGTTATTTGGGAGCACATATAAAAGACATCGGTTGGACTAGTATGAGCGGCAATTTACCAGAGAATGCCCGCTTTTTTGAATACAAAAGCACTGGTCCAGGGGCGGTTATTAATTCATCCAGAAGACAATTGACTGATGACGAAGCTGCATTATATTCAATAGATAACTTGTTAAAAGGAACCGACAATTGGAAACCGGATTCTGATATAATTGCAACCCCAACTCCTACACCAAATATTATTTATGGAGATTTAAACGGAGATGGAAGCGCAAACTCTATTGATTTTGCATTAATGAGAGGATATCTCCTTGGTATTACTAAATTGGCAGAGGATAAGCTTGCAGCATCAGATTTAAACCTTGATGGTAGTGTTAATTCACCGGATTTTGCAATATTTAGAATGTACATATTGGGCATGATAAAAGCTTTACCATTAAGAATATAAATTTACAAACAGATATTATGGGGAGACAGAATATGCAGATAGTAGTAATTATAGTAAGCATACTTATTTTAGTATGTATATCAAGCATTTACAATCGAAATAAAAAAATTAGAAAACTTCGCAAGTTTATAAAGTGGCAGTTTGGTAAGAAACCTATGGTATCTAAAAATGACGTTGAAAAAATTGGTTATTATTGGGGTGAGTATTCAGAATCAATACCAAATGATGAAAAATTAGATAGCATAACATGGAATGATTTGGAGATGGACAAAATATTTTTTAGGATTAATAATTGTAATTCTTTTGTGGGGGAGCAGATATTATATTTTTTACTTCATTGTTTGCCTAAAAACAATACGCATACAGAATTATTAGAAAAGAAAATTTGTTTTTTTGCATCTAATGATAAGGAAAGAGAAGAAATTCAGTTATTACTAAGTGGACTTGGCAAGGATGAAAAGTGCTATTACTTGCCCAAATTTATAGCAAATTTAGATGAATTTAAGATTTCAGGCATATGGAGATATCGGTTTATGCAAGTATTATTAGCACTATCCGTTCTTCCGGCGATTATCCTGCAGAATTTTGAATTCTTATATCTAACAGCATTTATATTTGCTATTAATTTAGCAATTTACCTAAAAGGTAAGATAGTGTATGAGGCTAACCTTGACACGCTCGATAGTATAATTGATTTAATAGCTGTAGGTAATCGAATTGTTAATACAAAAAAATTCATGTATGAGAGTAAATTTAATGACTTGAAGAAAGAGGTTGTTTTATTCAAAAGGCTATCAAATATTGTTAATAGAATAAAAAACCAAAAAGATGCTACTATATCAGGAGATTTCATTGGTATTTTATCCGATTATCTAATAGGTGCGACTTTATGGGATTTTGTGAGATATGACCGGATTATTCGTGAACTAAAGAATAAGCAAAATGAGTTTATAGAGTTGTATAAAAGGGTTGGAGAGATTGATGTGGCAATAACAATAGCCTCATTTCGAAAAAGTCTGTCTTTGTTTTGTACCCCGACTTTTCATAAAGAACATATACTAAAAATAGAGCAAATATATCATCCATTAATTGATGAACCTGTTTGTAATTCAGTAACAATAGACAAAAGTTGCATTATTACCGGTTCAAATGCTTCTGGTAAATCTACATATATAAAAGCGGTTGCTATAAACATAATTCTTGCGCAAAGTATACACACATGTATGGCTAAACAGATGATTTTACCATTTGCAAGAATTATTACTTCAATGGCGGTACGTGATGATTTGATGGCAGGAGAGAGTTACTATATTAAGGAAATAAAATATTTGAATCGAATTATTAAGAATTTAAGTGAAGAAAGATTAGTTATCTGTGCGATTGATGAGATTTTACGTGGAACTAATACTGAAGAAAGAATTGCGGCATCTGCTTCAATATTAAGGTTTTTACATAAAAAGAATTGCATTGCAATAGTTGCATCTCATGATATTGAGCTAACAAAAATCTTAGATAAAATGTATGATAATTATCATTTTCGTGAACAGATGCAAGATAAGGATATTACTTTTGATTATAAAATATATAAAGGAGCATCAACTTCAAAAAATGCAATAAAACTTCTGGAATATGTAGGATTTCCTGATGAGATAATAGATGGAGCGAGAAATTTAGATTGGCGTTAGAGCTAATGGTCTGTTTATGAGTAGCATAATATCATACTGAGTTTAAACATTTCAGTATTGAATTGCGAATTGGAGATAAAAAAAGGCCTTACAGAGTTCTTCCAAAGGCCTTTTTATGAATAGCAAAAACAATCAATTTACTAACTATTATACACTATTTAAACATTCTTAAGGTGGTGGGGTTAGCCCTTAACCGTATTTGTATTGACATTTCAGCTGAATTTAAACTTTATTTTGTCTCTTTGAGTTTAAAATTCAAACCCTCATAAATCCTGATCGGGTTGCCTCTTTCAAGGTCGTTATGCTGCATCCACATTGTTTTTTTATGTGATGCTGAATCCTCGTTATTTATTGCTTTTATAAGGTTTGATAACCTGCCAAGTGCCAATTTTTTATTCATATACTGTGACCTTTCCTCACTTGCCGTCACTGTCAAGCCAGTGGGGAGGTGAATTGCCCTGACGGCGGATTCAACTTTGTTGACATTTTGACCACCGGGACCTGAGCTTCTCATTGACTCAAAACTTACATCCTTTTCAGAAAAGTTGAGTTTTTCAGTGGATTGAAAAGCCTCTACATTTATAAACCAGTTTTTTCTCTTATGGTTAGGACGGTATGGGCTTTTGCAAATCCATAGAACGGTACCGTTTAATTCTTCTTGCGCCTGACATTCCAGAGACAGGAGCACCGATTTTAAGTTGCCTGATATGTTACCAGGTATTGCGTCGATTACGTTTGTTATTATTCCTTTATTTTTACATTCATTCTGATATGATTTCAGGAAAAGGCTCACAGCGAGCTCGCACTCATCAGGCCCTTTTCCAGAACTAATCTGTATCCACATAAATCCTCCTAATTTTTATACGTTAATAATGGTTTAAAAGTTGCAATGATACTTATCAACCCAAAGTCAATCAAACTCTGAATTACTATATCAATATTCTTGTAAGCTTCCGGGGCTTCTTCAAAAAGCAATTTTGTATCATCACAAACAACTCTGCCTTTAAGCTTGGTTGACTTGATACTTTCTTTTGTATATTTGCTTTCAAGTCTTGACCTACACAAGCTTCTCTCCCATTTCCGGCCTGCACCGTGTGCTAAAGAATAGCCTGAGACACAAGTTGCATCCGTTGGCATCACCAAATATGTTAGCGAGCCTCTTGACCCGGGAATTACAACAGCGCCTTTATCTGTGGGTAGTGAACCTTTTCTATGAAGGTATTGCAATTTGTCATCAGATTTCTTTATACTTACGCTATTATGGCAACAATCTATCAACCTATCAGCTTGAGTACTTATTCCCAGTGCTTTAAGAAGTCTATATGCAATTAACTTCCTATTGAGGGATGCCCAATAAACTGCATTGTCATGTTTTGAAAGATATTCTGCAGCTGCTTCAGAAGACTGTGATAAACCGTTTTGAGCGGAATGAATTCTTATACAATCATCAAGAATTGCCTGACCGTAACCCCTTGAACCACTGTGGATCAGAAGCGTAATTCTGTTCTTGTCAAAACCAAGGCTATTAAATGCTTTTTCCTCGAATATTGTATCAACCTCCTGAAATTCTGCAAAATGGTTACCTCCGCCTATAGTACCAAGGCTTGCGCCAAGGGGAGAGGAGGTCTGATTTGTTTCTTCTGATTCGGGTAATGGAATTTCTTTTAAATTTTGAATATCTTCAGCTTTTTTAACCATTCTATCTATTTTTAATTTCCTTTTTTCTATGTCTGTCGCAAACATGCTCATTCCGCAGCCGATATCATTTCCTATCAGGTGAGGGTAAATGATACCCTCAGTGATAATTGTTGCTCCAACAGGTGTTTTACCAGGGTGGAGATCAGGCAATCCGACTGCTTTTACTACGCCAGGCAGTGTACTGATCTGGTTAAGTTGGTTTACAGCATTTTGTTCAAGCCAATTCTTCTCAGATGAAATAATAGTTACATTATTCATATATATTTATATTTCTCCTTCCATATATCTGACCCTTAAAGGGCATAAAAATACCGTGATATAGTAACCACGGCGTCATTTACTGGATCATAATCCTATTTTAAAAATGGCAATAAAAAAACACGATAACTTATCGCGCTTATATAGCAAAATTCTATATTGCTATCAGGTGACGGTTACTTTTAAGGTTGGCCACAAGAACAGAATAAATATAGCTCTTTTGGCCCAATATTAAATTATAAACATAACACCTCATTATTTATTGTTGTTTGCATTTTCAACACTCCTCTCACCTGATTATTATGGGTTAATATGTAAGTACTATTTAATCATATTATAGGATTAGCATAAATGTCAATATGCAAATTTGAATTGTAAAATAACTTTTTATATATAAAAAGTTCCATAGATTAAATAAAATAATTATTGTAGTAGTCGTAATCAAATTTATAAAGAAGTGGGGGGATATTTCATACTGGGAGGTACGTATGGTAGAGCTATGAATGGTTATGGAAAATGTACAGAAATTCAAGTATCTGTAATGAGAGGGTGGTTTGGTTTAACTGATCATGGTTTTTAATGTATTGCTATTGTAAATACATTTGGATATAATATTAATAGAAGGAGTGATTGGTTATGGCTAAGACGACAAATTTATATGTAAGACTTGAACCAGAACTGAAGGAGCAGGCAGAATCTGTTCTGGAACAATTAGGTATTCCACTATCTAATGCAGTGAATATATTTTTAAAGCAGGTTGTTATGCATGGAGGAATTCCTTTTGATGTTAAGCTTCCTGCTCAAAAACCTGTGGCAGTTTCCAGCTTAACTGAAACTGAACTGGATACGGAGTTGGAAAAAGGTTTTGCAGATTTGGTGAAAGGGAATACAAAACCTGCAGATAAGGTGTTTTCCCGCATCCGTAGGGATTATAACATATGAAATACAAAATAGTTATAACAGAACAAGCAGATGCTGATTTAAGAAGGATTTATGAGTACATCGCATTTAACTTGCATGAGCCTGCGATAGCAGAAGGCCAATTGAAAAGTATCGAAAAAGGCATACGGGGTCTTGATGAAATGCCGGGTCGGTTTCGTAGGCTTGAAATAGAACCATGGCGTAGTAGGAGGCTTTGCCAAATGCCTGTAGACAATTTCATAGTGTTTTATATTCCCCAAAACGAGGATAAAACAGTCACTGTTATCCGTGTTTTATATGGTGGAATGGATATAGATAAAGAAATTAAAAAGACCAGTATATGACTATTCATAAATAACGATAATCTTCTTGGTTTTGAGTAATAACTGTAGATTTTAATCACTAATTTGATAAAAAAGATAGAGATATATTATTTGTTCTCTAACTTTTTATAAAGTTATGCCTTATTTACAGGCTTTGTAATATAGAATTTCTTTTCTGCCAGCTTATCTTCAACAATCCTCCGGGATTCTCCAAAACACTGTAAGCTTCATTGTCTGCCTTTTTATTGTCATCCTGTTAAATGTTTCAAGTTCGCAATTGATTTTTTATTTGAATTTTTCTATAATTTTCATTGTAGCTGTTATCTCGATGGGCATTTGTATTTTAAAATACTGGATATGATTTATTAAGAACTTTTGATCAATTACAGCGAATTGAAATTTGGAAAACCCAAGATGTCAGACCGGGAAGGGAAGGAGAATTCTGGATCAATTGCATTTGCAGAAAAACAAGAGGATAGTGCAATGATGCATTAATTCCTCATAATAAATAGCATTTGTGGCCATTATGTACGGAAAAGATATTACTGTGCCTACAAGAAAGGTTACATAGGCAGAATTATAAGTTTGCTTTAATTTTGGCAGAAACAGCTGAACTACATTGTCTTTTGTTAATTCCAAAGCCGGGAGTTTGCTGTTACCGGCAGATATTGAGATAGAGTTACCGGACTTACTTTCGATGACAGAAATTATTAAAAGTAAGCATAAAGCCAAAATTAGAAAGCGTTTCATTGTTTGTTCCTCCTTATTACTATTGCAATAGTTTAGGAAAGTCAATAGTGTTATATTTTTAGAGACATTATGAAATTTCGACTTAGTAATATAACACCACTTAATCTGGAAATCTTTATTATATTACTGTAATAATATATGTTATAATTTGAAATAGGAGTATTTGTATAGTTCATATAAATTATTGCGGCAGAAAAATGTAAATATCACAAAAGGAACCGGATAAATTATGAAAGATAATAGTCAAAAGAATTCACATACTGGGATCATTGAAACAGGTGGAACAAAAGATAATTTTATTGAATTGTTTTCTAGATTCCTTTTGAATACTTTTAAAATTTTTGTTGGAGGTTTTATTGGAGATTTAGTATTATCAATTGTGTGTATGATTATTTATGCAGTGCTGAGTAAAGTATATTTGAGTAAATTGGCTGTTTTAATTTATTTGGCTCTGCCAATAACTATATTTATAAAATTATTCAAAAATAAGAAAGCTTTATATGTGCCAGTGGGTTTGTGTTTTATGCATTTTATATTTTTCCCAACTGCATTTTTATATATACTTAAATTTATACATATTATTGATTAAGTGGTGAGAAAATGATTGTAGAGAGTATGTACTTAAAAATGGTTTTAATATGTGTTGCTGTATTGCCATTATACGGGGCTACAGAGTTGATTTACAGGCTTTATTTTAATAATCATTTACTTAAGATGATTCGAAAAATCGGAATTGTATTTTTGTCTATTCTTTTTATATTTACATTATGTTCTTTTGTAATTCTTTATATAAATGCATATCCATCTTATTCCAGTTTGAAAGAAATAAAAATTTCTGAAATAGATAAGCTTTCTCAAATTGAAGAACAGTGTAGTAAAATAGCAAAAGAGTTTGATACAGATTTTGAACTTAAAGAGTTTTCTATGTATATAAATAATAATGATACAAAAAAATTAACAAATGATACCAAGCTGATATTTAATTATACCTGCTTAAACAAATATGAAATTGGTGATTGTTTATTAGGTTGCGATATTAGTGTAAATTACAATAAGAAAGTAATCACAGATGTCCGTTATTACAATTATGATGTGCCGAGAGATTGTCATCATTGGGAAATGAAGCGAATAGGAGAATTTGAAGATTATATTAATGTCTCAGATTTTATAAATTATTTTAGTGACCAAATCAAAACAAAATATCATTATATTAAAAATCCGGTTGTTTGTGTAGAAAAAATATTCAGGGATAAGTTTAATGCTCAATTAAGAGATGATGATATTGTTATTGCAGAATATGATGTTTTATCGAAAAAAAATAAAATAGAGTTTAAAGAAAGGTGAATTCAAACTGCATGATCTATATCCAAATAACAACGTGATAGAGCAAACTATTGAAGCCCTTTATAAAGAGGGGGTTACTTATAAGAAAAAACTATTTGGGATTTTTTGACCAATACTTATGAAGAAAATGGAGAATGGGTAAAACAATAATTCTTGTGATGAGGTGACACATGCTTTTCAATAAAAAAGTTCCTGATAAAAAAGATTTACTAAAAGAATTAGATTTACTTGGCTATTCGGACAGGGTGAAAAAAATGGCTATTATGGGCCGTGACAATAATAGTTCAAAGCAATATCATAAATTGCTTTCTTCATTACTTGAGGATGGTGCATATGAAGCACAGCTTGCGCTTACAGGTGCTTCAGTAACCAAAAACACTGATATAATCTTGTCGGCCTTAAAGCATCGCATGGTTAGTGTTAGAAAAAAAGCAGCAGGACTTTTGGCAAAAGCAGCCTCAGATGATGACATAGTAAAAGAGATAGAAAATTTATCTCAGGATTGCCGTAGATGCCTACTACGCAATATTACAAAAATTAATCGTCAGGTATTGGCGGAACGGTTGATTGGATTGGTGTACAAAAGGTGGGGAGCACATGAGGCAGCAATTCTGCTGCCGGCTTGTAGTAAAGAAACTGTTGAAAAATATCTTTTGGACATCGGACATGTAATAAGCAGTTGGCATATGCTAGCTTATAGGAATCTTGATGTGGTTTCGGACTATTTTAAGACGTCCTTAGAAAAAGCATCATCAAGGCAAAAAACTTATATTTGGTGGTGGTTCTCCACTGCAATTCAGCTTATGTGTGAATTGAAACCGGATTTTATTCTGGATTGTGCAATGAATTTGGGGCCAAAGGATATAGTACATCCTTTATTGAAAACCAACATAGGTATTTTAGTGCGTAAATGTCCTGAAAAAGTATATGATTTGTTGGTCAGGAATGAATCACGCAAAGAGTTGATTTCAAACGGAATACCTACAACTTTATTAAAAAACCTAAAATGTTTCTCAAAAGACCAACAGATTGGGTTAGGTAAATTGCTTGCTGAGAAACCTGCGCATATAGCAGAATTTCTGCATCATATCGCTCCTTCAGACCGGGAAGATTTGTTTGAGGCTGTATATGAGAAAGAAATCCGAAAGGAAATAGTTTTTCCAGAAGCATTATTATATGAATTGCCGCATAAATTACGTGACAGAGAAGCCGCTCGTATGCTTGGACTTCGCCAAATCAACGAAAGCCGGGCAAAAACTTATATGATTACTTTATATCGTGATATAGATAATGCAAGAGAAATACTACAAACAGCAGCACGTTCATCAAACGCAGAGGAAAGGGCACAAGCACTTACCTGGCTGATTAGAAGCACAGCTTTATCAAGGCATGGCGTTGATGAGACTTTGGCCTTCCTATGCCGTATCAAAAATGAGCAGGACCCGGTGCGGAGTGCAGTATTTACTGAGCTTTCAAAATGTAATGCATCTATTTATACTGAGAATAACATAAAAGAACTTACTTTGCTTGTTGACAGTGTCATAGAAGCTAGAGATACTTCATATTCAACAAGGTATGCTGTACAAAAATTTGCTTTTGCAATTATGATCCATAATGCATCAAATCCAGGTGGCGAGCTTTTTAAGTTCTCCATGGATATAACTAAAAAACTTACAAAGCAGACTGGACAATTGGCTTTTCCATCACTGGAAAAGAATATACCCCGTGGTCTGGAGAAAAACATATTTGACGAGATTTACCCATTGGTAGTGGATGCCAATAGACATGAAAACTATAGTATGGTTATTGCATTGGCAGCAGCGCTTGGAAAAAGGGGCTATGAGATAATAAAGCTTCAAAATTTATTGAAAGAAGCAATTGCTGCAAAACCTGATAATGTAGCAATTCAGGCTGCAAGGCATTGGCTTGCACCTAAAAAAACTCGTGATGAAAGGGTAAAAGAATTAATTGGTCTTGATAAATCCTTTATTACGATTCCACAAGTATTTTTGCATTTGCATATGAGACGTCAGGAATGGTTAGACCCATTTATTTCAGGTGATGTTATACGAGGGAAGTTTCTAACTGGTAATACAATTTATGTTGTACCGGCTGATAAAGGATTTCAAAGGTGGCTGCCGCGTCAGCAAAATTCGTTACTTTGTATGCTGGAAAGGATAGCATCCGATAGCAAACGTAGCCAATGGGAACGTGTAAATTGCATAAAAATAATGGCGAGAATGCCTGATATTTGCCCAACCAAAGTGATTAAATTCATGGATAGTAATGAAGTTCCAATAGTTGAAGCAGCTCTTTATGCAACATCATTGCTTGAAGAGCCGGAAAAGTCAATTCCGATTTTACTCGAAAATATTGACGGAGATAGAGCACGTGTTGCAATGTACTCAATACCAAAATGTGCCCGCTTTGTTAATCCGGATTTATTGTCTTCAAAACTTAACGAACTTTTAAGCAGGGATAATCTTAAAATAACTGTTAGAAAAGAAGCAATAAGGTTAGTTGGAGCATACAAAAGCATTAATAGTTTATCGCTGCTGATGGGCGAATTGAAAAAAGCAAATCCGCACAAGGATGTCTTAATTGCAGTTGGTCATGCAGCCAGACAACTTCTCGATAATAAGGATGCATGGTGTGTTTTGAATGAATTAGCATCTTCATCACAAATTGATGTTGCAAGAAGCTTATTATATCAACAGCCGGATCAATTGCAAGAAGACTTCAGAACTAGGTATTTGGAATTGATAATTAGAGTGGCAAATTATAATGAGGCAGATGTCAGGAAAGAAGCCTTCTCATATATGAAACAATGGATTAATAGAAACGAAGAAACAGTTGCTAATGCTGCTTTAGCGGCTATTACCGATCTTGAATGCAGTTCTGTTTGGAATGCTGCTACGGATACACTGATAGAAGCATGCTGTGATGGAAAAGTCAATGAAGTGGTAATAAATGTTTTTAAAGACCTGGTCAATGTAGATATAATTGAAGAATACAATGCCAATGCTCAAAGAGATTTACCCCATCGCCAGCGTCTAATGAAATTGGTGAGTAAACTTACGTCTTTGCCAAGTTCCACACGTTTGAATCTTGTACCGTTATATAAGGGCATTATTGAGTGTTTTTCAAAAGAGAAAACATTAAAAAATGCTCTGATAAAAGTTCACGTTGCATCAATTGATTGGAATGATGTAGAGAATTCAATTATTATACTAAATAATATTGTTAATTGTATTATTGATTATCCTCATCTTATAAACAATGCTTACAATGAAGTTTTACAAAATTTAAAAGATAATAAAGGTTATTGGGAGCCGGAAACGTTATTGAAGATAGTTGATATGATTTGGCATAAAGGTTGTCGTGAAGCTCAATATATTTCACTGGCACTGCTGGAAGTTGCCGGTAGTACCTTGTTTTGGCATCAGGATTGTGGAAATCGATTAAAGTTATATAGAAATTATAACGACGTTATGATATGTACTCGTGCGTTAGATATTTGGACAGCAATAGAATAGTTATTCAAAATAATAAATGTGAAGGTGTTTTATACAATCTTAGGGAGAATCCAGAAATAAACGTGATTGAAAGTATAGAGGACCTCTAGCAACTTGATTTAAAAAGAGGGGCTGATACAAAAGTTCACTTATATCAATCATATTGTGCAGTTTATAAAGCTTAAGTACAATATGGATTGGGAATAAGGCATTTTGTATCAGCCTATCTTTGTTTAAAAGTTCTTATTAATATTAAGGTACCTTGTTAAATAAATTGTTACTACTATTAATCTATCTGTTATTTTATTGTTTTATAACAAAATCTCAATTAATTTCTGTTGAACCTAAAACATTGATGACGCCTGGAACAATTGTTGTATTTAAATTATTAAGATCAATATCTCCAAATGTTGCATTAACTACATTAATAGAAGTGATTCCACACTTTGTAGGTAATACTTTAAAAGTAAGGTTTGTAAACAATCCATTCGAAGTGATATATTCATCCTTCATTGTGCAATCAACAAACAGTATTTTTATGGTTCCATCCTCCAACTTGTTTATTGCAAAGTTCATATCAGGATTTTTCACAATACTTCCAACCTCATTTTCTACAAACTCCAATTGAGTAGAATCATAGGTAATAGTCATATTGCATGCGGCAATTCCTTTATCCGGAACATTTTCAAAGTTAACTGGAATAGTTATAGTATCACCAATTTTTGCATCACCAGAACCGACTTTACAACAAAAATCAGATTGAGGGTTTGGTGTTTGTACTGCAGGAATATCAATGATGACCGAGCCAGGATATACTGCTGTAGGTACTGAATAAAGGTTTATATCTCCAACTGTTTGATTAGATATGTTTATATGGGTAACTTCATATGAAGAACCTATAACTTTAAAATTGAGGTTTGCAACTATTCCACCTGATTTTATAAATTCATTTTCCATTGTAAAATCAATGAACAGCAATTTTAAAGATCCCTCACTGGTTTTGACCAAACTAAAGTTTGTATCTGGATTTGGGACTATACTTCCAGGCTCATATGATAAGAATTCCAGTTGTTTAGGGTCGTAAGTAATTGTAAAATCACATGTACTAATCCCGATAGCAGGAACATCGTCAAAATAGATAGGAAGAGTTACATTTTCATTTGGTGAAGCTTGCTTTGAACCCACAGTAATCTCGAATGAAGATAAAGGTGTAGGTGTTACTAAAGAATTAATGGTGACTGAGCCTGAACATAATTCTGTAGCTATTACATTAAGATTTAGGTCTGCAACTGTTGCATAGCATAAATCTATAAAAGTTAATCCAGACGTATGACCTACAACCTTAAAATTAAGGTTTGCAACAATTCCATCAAAATTGATACATTCATTTCCTATTGTATGATCAAGGAACAATAATTTTAGACACCCATCTTCTGCTTTGTTTATAGCGAAGTTTACATCTGGGTTTGGAACTATGTTTCCAGGCTCATATGATATATACTCCAATTGTTGAGGATCGTAAGTGATTGTAAAATTACATGCACTAATTCCGTTAGCAGGAACATTCATATAATTGATAGGTAGAGTTATATTGTCATTTTCTGCAGCATTGAGTGTTCCAGCGCCAATACGCAATGTATATGTAGAAGGTGTAGAGGATGGTTCAGGTGTTGTCGGTGGTGGCGTCGTCATGGACGGAATGCTTGGGTGTGGCGTCGTCTCGGCAATATAAACATAACCATCAATTGCCTTAGTGGGTACGCTAGCATAATTTCCATCACCGACTGTTATATCATATATTTTAATTGAAGTTTGATAGGACACAGAAATATTTATTTTAAAATTAAGTTCTGCAAATACTCCGTCTGTGCAAATATGTTTATCTAGATTTGTGGTGTCAACGAAGAGTAATTTTAGTACCCCAGGAGATGTTTCGGCTATAGCAAAGTTTGCATCTGGATCAGGAACTATATCTCCAGCACTGCCACCTGTATATTTCAAAATGGAAGTGTCGTAACTGATACTCATGTCAGTTGATACTATACCATTATCAGGAACGCATGTAAGTTTAATTGGTACACATACTTCTTTACCTGTTTGTGAATTAACTGATCCTCCTTCGATCACAAGTGTTTCGGTAGCAGTAGGTGTTGGTGTTGCATATTTTGGAGTTTTAGGCGGTTTTACTGGTTTTGAAGGATGCTTATGGTGCTTTGTTACTGCTTGTGTGGGACCATTTGGTGCAGCTGAGGCTGTACATAAATTGACCACTGTTGAAAACATAGTAACAAGCATGGCAATAGTTACAATTTTACACAGTATTTTTTTCATTTGAACATTCCTCCCTAAAGTAATTTTTATGTATTTATTTAAAGCAAGGTACCTCAAATTTTGGTTAATTTAATTATACAATAGTATTGGAAATTTATATCAAAAAGTAAAGAAATAAAATATTAAAATTTTCTAAACTGCATTAGTTTAACAATTAGAAATTAGGCACTGGATTTATAAAGTTATTGAAAATATAATTTTGGACAAAAAACTCCGGAAGTCCCGGAGTTTTTTATTGAAATATGTAAATATCTTTACATTATGCTATCTTGATACATAGAAAACTCTTCCGGATAATGATGTTTCTGCTCCATTTTTGCCTTTTTCCCTTATCACAATGGTATGTTTGCCTGTTGCAAGTGTGCTGGTATCAAGAGAATATTCAAAACCACTGTTTGAATTGTTGTATTGCGGATAAACCTTAGCCACATCTGGTCTCGACAGACCATAAGTTGCTGTACCTTTTACAACTCCGTCAACAAGGATTTCTATTTTATCAACTCCACTGTTGTCAAGAAACCAGCCCGATACTTTTGATACTCCGGTTATATTTTGTCCACTAGCAGGTTTATCAAGATAACCTTTCGGCATCAATCTGGCTACATAAATAGTTCTTGCATTTAGTGTTGTCTTTACACCATTGAGTCCGGTTTCTATTATGGAAATTTTATGTGCACCCTCTGATAGAACAAGTGTGTCAAGTGTATAGTGATAACCAGAATAAGAATTATTGTATGCAGGATAAGCATTATAAACATCCTGCCTAAGATCACCATAAATTGTATTTCCAACTACAATTCCATCTACTAGGACCTCAATCTTTGAAACCTTGGAAGGATCTAAAAACCAGCCCCACATCTTGTAATTTCCAGTAACAGTCTCTCCACTATAAGGTCTATCAATAACTCCTCTTGGAATAAGTCTTGAAACAACTATATTTCTTGCAGGAAGAGTGTTCACAGTACCCAATCGGGAGGTCTCACGAATTGTTATTACATGGCTACCTGTTGTAAGATTTCCTGTGTTTAGCTGATAATGGAATCCAGCATTGGAATTATAATATTTAGGATATGATTGAGCAATATCCTCCCTTAAATCACCATATACTGCATCTCCCATTTTAATACCATCAACTAAAACTTCAATTTTGGATACATTTTCAGGATCCAGGTAATAACCTGACAGATTAATTGTACCGCTAACTGCATAGCCTTCAGTCGGTACTTCAAGACATCCTAGAACAGGTAGAATTTCAAATTCAAAATCTTTAAACATCAATCTGTCATAAACGTCTTCTATAGGTCTGTAATCAGTAATTTTATTACCTTGAAGATACAGGTAAATCAGATTATTCAAGTTCTCTAACGGTTTAATGTCACTAATTCCATTATCCTTAATATCAAGGGCAATTAATTTTGACAAATTAGAAAGTACCGCAAGATCTTTAATGCCAGTATTACTTATCCCTAACATTTCAAGATTTTCAAGGTTTCTTATTATACTAAAATCGCTAACTGAATTACCATTTAAAACCAAGCAGCTAAGCTGAGGCATATTGGACAAAAATGATATATCCGAAAGTCCCAAATTATCCAGTTCAAGTTGTGTAATATTAGAACATTGAGTTATTTGTTGAATATTACTTATCGGATTGCCTCCAATTCCAAGGTTTTGAACTGATGGCAATGAGCTTAATACACCAATATCTATGACACGGTTATTGGTTATGTAAAGTGATTCAAGAAGTGAAAGCGAAGCTAATGGGCTAATATCAGTAATCTGATTATCACACAAATTTAAAAGTGATAAAGAACTTAAACCTGACAAAGGGTTTATATTGCTAATTTGATTACCATTTAATGATAAATACCTTAACGAGGTTTTTCCACATAATGGAGTTAATTCCCTGATCTGATTGTTATCAAGTTGAAGATCAACCAGATTTAGTTTCGTAAGAGCGCTTATATCGCTAATATTAGAGTTATTCATACTAAGTGAAGTGATAGAAGAAAAACCTGAAAGCTCGTTTAAATTGATTGAATTACCTCCAATGTCAAGTTGATATAGACTTCCAAGGCCCTTTAGTGGCAATATTGATGATATCTGATTATTTTCCAGATTGATATTTGAAATACCTAAAACACTCTTAATTGGACTAATATCGCTTATTAAATTATCATTCAGGTTTAATGATCTGAGTTTGGTAAATTTACTAATCAGTGACAGGTCGCTTATTTTGTTCTTTCCTAGATTAAGTGTTGAAAGATTAGCACAGCTTGTCAATGGCCCAATTTCTGAAATATCGTTTCCTTCAAGAGAAAGTGAGATCAGTGTAGAAGATGAAGCTAATCGGTCAATTATTCCAGGTCCTTGTATTCCTGTGTTACTCAAGCTCAGCATTTTCAATTTTGTCAAGCTGGTAACAGGTTCAAAAGATACAGGATGATTATTATCCAAAGCAATATACACAAGATTATTTAGATTTCTTATAGCATCTAAATTTTCAACTTTGTTGTTTGCAATGTCCAATATTGTTAAAGTAGTAAGAGTGCTCAAACAACTAATATTGCTAATTTTGTTATTACTGAGTAATGCAGATTTTAAACTTTTTAGATGTTGAATACCTTCAAGATTGGTAATTCCTTTGTTACTTGCATTTAAATTAGTTATTGCTGTAACATCAGTATCCAAAATATCTCCTGACGGTTTGTTGATTTGGGTCCTTACAACTGCCTCAAGGTTTTTGTCCAAAAATGTTACAACAGTTGAGGCGTAGGCCTTTAGAGGTAGCAAAAACAAAAAAGAATTGCAGATAATTGAAGTAATGATAAATAGTGATGTCAAACTCATTTTCATTGTTTTACTCTTTTGCATGTTAATTCCTCCCCAAAATTTAAGTTAAATGACAAGCTTTACATTTGAAACAGACTTGAATCCTATTTCAAATATTAGTTTATTATAGCAAAGTCATCCAAAAATTAATAGTGAAACCATTCACTTATAGCAGTTCAATACTAAAAAGATATTCTTCAATTATGATATAACTTTTGGGCAACCTTAAACTATAACTGCATTAATCTATAGTTTACTTAAATAAATTCAAATCAATTGAATTTGCCAAAGCCTCATATCCAAGATCATTAGGATGTGCATGATCTCCACTGTCATATTTAGGAAGTAATTTGCTTGGATCATTTGGATCACATATTGCTTTTTCAAAATCAATAACCCCATCGAATTCTCCACTGGTACGTATCCACTCATTTACAGCTTTGTGAGTTGCCTGCCCTTCAGGGGAGTCATATTGTCCTCCACCAATAATTGCTGATAGGCCATTACACGGAGTTAGCGTAGTACCGATAATTTTACAACCTTTTTCATGAGCCATTGAAATTACCTTTTTATATCCTGAGATGATATCGCCAGATGTTATTACTCCACCAGGTGATCCGAATACTCCACCTGAGTATCCAATGTCATTAAGCCCCATCTCAAAAATAATATATTTTACGCCTTCCTGATTTAGTATATCACTTTCCATACGATTTAAGCCACTTGTTCCAATCATATCGTTCAAAATACGATTGCCGCTTATACCGTAATTAAGGACTGATAAATGTCTGTATTTTTTATCGCTTTGCAAACGAGAAGCAAAAACACAGGCCCATTGTTTATTGCTATCAATTGTCGAACCATTTCCATCAGTAAGTGAATCCCCAAAAGCTACTATTGAAGATGCCTTTCTTGAAGCCATAACATCAATGCCGGTTAAAAAAAAGTAATTTGTGCTGGTTGTTGTAGTTGGTAATACTGTAGCATTAGTGTGATCACCTGAAGATGCAATATATGTCGTATGTAATGCAGTGCTGTGATAAGTTGTTATTGGGGTTGTTTCTGGGAAATAAATGCTTACAGCTACATCACTGAGAGCCTTTATATTGAGATATACAGCATCACTGACTACAGTTTTGCCAGGATATATAACAGTCGAAGTTTTTCCCTTAAATTTTACTACTCGTTTGGTTTTAGGGTTGATACTATCACCGCCAGTAGATAATGCAATACTTGCGGAGCCAATATTGATCGGCACTCTGCCAAATTCATTGGAAAGTCTTATACGTACAACGTTTCCTTTTATACTTGTATGCACTATCTGTCGAATTGTTTCATTATTGACTTTATTAATCGAAGGTTCTAAAATTCCTGGTATTATTTCTTCACCATTTTGAGGACTTGTTGCCCATGTACCAACCCAATGATTCTTGAGCTTTCCAAGGTTTGTTTCGCGACTATATCCTTGGATATCATGCGCAAATGAATTCATAGAAAATGCTATAAGCATAATAAAAGTGATTAAAACCGGTAGAGCACGCCATACAAGTATTTTTTTTGATAACATAAAAATTTCCTCCTTTAATATAATGTAATTTTCTTATTATTTCAAAGTGTTCATATCAAAGAACAAATAATGCAAAAATGCTATCTTGTAGCGTTTTACATAAAATGTAGTAAATGTAATATGTTCCAGTGTATTTAATTTTTATTCTATAGTTTATATTTATATATTTCAATAGTTATTTATATTTATTTTATAGAAGAAATTACAGATGTTTTGTGATAAAGTCTTATAGATAAAATTGCCAATGGATATGCAGAAATGCTATCCATAGGTATTTTTTAGATAAATATATTGACTAACAATGTAATTTATAATAGTATATATTTAGTAATACTAAATGTTAGATAGAAAGAGGTGATCAATTGAGCGAAGTTAGTAAACAACTAAAGAAGGGGTTTATAGAAATATTGCTATTAAAGCTTTTAAGTGAAGAAAAAATGTATGGTTACCAAATAATTCAAGAAATTGACAACAGGACTTCAGGTGTTTTTAAAATGAAGGAAGGTACTTTATATCCGGTTCTCTATAGGCTGGAAGACAACAAATTAATTAATAGCTATTGGGAACAGGATACGGAAAAAAGAGGTGTGCCAAGAAAATATTATAAAATTACTGATGAAGGACTTATGGCATTTAATAGTATGAAGCAGGAGCTGGATTTATTGATTTTTGCAATAAAATCTGTATTAAAGGAAGGTTGATGATATGAGTAAAGTTGAAAGCTATGTTAATAGTGTTATGAGTTATATTATGGTTGATAAAGCTATGAAAGAAAGAATAAAGAGTGATCTTTTTCAGCATTTAAATGAATTGAGCGCTGATGATAATATTGATGACGTTATTGATAAAATGGGTAATCCTGAAGATGTTGCCAAAGAATTTATGGATACACTTTACGAAGATAAAAGTGATATGATAGAAAGACTTGTTCTAGAACGAACTAAAGCAAATATAGCCAGAAATGAATTCTATGAGTACAAATCAAAAACTGAACTTTTTGGGCTTCCATTAGTTCATGTTAAGATAAGTAAATATGGAAACAAGCCGTGCGTGGCAAAGGGTATTATTGCAATTGGAGCTATATCGATAGGGGTTGTATCAATAGGAGCAATACCTGTGGGTATAATTAGCATAGGCGCAACAGCAATAGGTATTGTTTCGTTAGGCGCATTAGCAATAGGATTATTATCTGCAATAGGTGCTGTGGCCATCGGTTCATTGGCAATAGGTGCAATAGCTATAGGCTTTGGTGCTATTGGAGCATGCGCAATCGGTAATATAGCAATTGGAGAATATGCAAGAGGAATAGTTGCTATAGGATCTGAAGCTATCGGTAAATATAGTATGCAAACTGAACATGTTGGACCTGAAGCAAAAGAGGCGGTTCAACAGTTGATAAAGACAGCTTATCCGAATTTACCGGACTGGATTGTAAATATCTTTACCTCAGTGAGAAATTAAGTGAAGTAATTGTTTATATACTTTGTAAAGTGTAAAAAAGTTCAGTAAAATCACTGACCACCCGTAAAACGGGTGGTTTATTGTTTCACACGCTTTGCGTGCTCAACAGGCTGAAGCCCATAAATCAATATATGCAACCACTGGTTGCATAATTTTCAATGCTACTTTATGGTTTGCAACCGTAAAAAAAGATAAGATTTGATCATAAGAATTGGATAGCAAAAATTGCAGAGGGGATTATATGTGAAATTAGCTATAAAGTATGTGGAAGCTTTACTGAAACACACAATTAATATTGATGATTTTTTCATCATACCTAAGGTTTTATCTATCCAACTGAATCAATCGATTAAATCTTTTTTAATATGGTTTAGCCCCTTGATTTTTTAACGCTATTCATGTATAAATATTGTTGAACTATGACTATTTTTATTTAGTGAGGATAAATTGATATACGAATTTTTAAAGGATTTTCACAGGCGTGCAGAGATAATTGCAATAGTTGATTTTATAACTACAAGGGTTGCCAGAAAGACTAAGCTTAGGGAGTTTGGGTTTGAAGCATCGGAGACAATAAATCTGGTTATGCTTGTCTTGTGCTTTATAATGGAAAAATCTTTGGTTGAAGAAGCGTGCACGAAGAATGATGTGGCTAACTTTATAAGAAGGCTTGATGTTGAATTTTTAAAAAAGAATATACCTGATGAAGAGTACTTGGGCATAGTGGATTATATTATAAAGGATTGTCTGCAGAACAGTGGGATTCCCCACTATTTTTCTACCTACAATTTTGAGGCAAATAGAGAAGAAAAAATAAATGTGAAATTGATAGATGATAAAAGAATTTCAGTTGGAAATGATAATGTTTATACGTATTATATGACACCTCAAGGGTATAAGTTTATGTTTAACACTCTGGAAATAGAAGATGCTTTGAAGGTTTCCATAGAGCAGTTCAAACTCAACCTTTCCATCAAAAAAAGAAATTTCAATGCGGCTAGAAACAACGCAGATAGTTTATTTAACATAAGTAAAACCCAAATTCAAAGGATAAATTACTTTATTAAAAGAGTTAAGGAAGATATCGGTAGTGCTGGAATTGAGGAGTATGAAAGAATTTATAACAGTACTTTTTCTTCAATAGATGAACAAAAAGAGGGTTATGATAACCTTTACGAACTGATAGGCAGAGTAGAAAACTCAATTATTGAAAGTAATAATAATGGTATTCAAAAAGAGGCTCTTACAAAGGAAATTGAAGATATTTCATATATAAAAAACAGACTGAAATTCATTATCAATGAACAGTCAAATCTCCTCTTAAAGCAGCAGCAGCTTCAAAAAATCTATAATGAAGCTGTTGATAACATTCTTTATATCGGGTTTGAGAACAGGATAAATTTTGAAGATGTTATAATGAAGAAGCTGGAAGAAAATCCTGATTTGTCATACCCACTTATAAAAGTTTTACGACCGCTTTTTATGCCGGATACAAATAAATTTTTCAATATAAAAATGGCTCTTGGTGAGCAAAGAATTGCGATGGCAGAAACTTACAGTGAAGGCAGCAATATTCTGATGAATGAGAGATATTTCAACAGGTTTGAGAGTGAGAGGGATATTAGAATCCGTGATATTAACAATAAATATATCGATATATTTGAAATAATCTGCAAGCAGGCATTGGAAAATTCAGAAAAAGAGATATTGCTCTCAACACTGGTAAATCAATTGAGGCAGGAATATGTGAAGTTTGTACCGGATTTGAAGATATTGACAAATGTTCTGCTTCAGCTTTGCAATATCAAGGAAGTAGATTTTAGAACCATAAAAGGTCAGAGAAATAAAACTGTTTTTAATCCTTCAGAAGCTTTTGATATAAAATACTGTGTTCTTGAACTTCTAAACAGGGATAAAAGCTACAATAGTATAGACTGTTTAAAAATCCTTCTGTCCAGGAATAAAAAGGTCTTTATAGCGGAAAAACCTTTAGAAGAGGATTCTGACGGGTTATTTAGCACTGAAAAAGTGGTAGGGCTTAATTGTCCTGATATATTGTTTAAAATAGAGGTGAACCAACATTGAATGAGATGAATCTTGAGAAAGCAATGAGGATATATTATTTTTTGCTAAAGGACGGAGAGCTTACTTTTGATAACAACAAAGAGCTTTATCTCGATTACTCCGATAGTGAAGTAAGGGCTGTGTTAGAAATAATGGCGAGAGAAAGCAATGTAACAATTGAGAAGTTTAATCAAGTAATATATCTTATTCCAAATGAAGAAAATGACATTCTTGGCATAAAGGAAATGGATCTTCAGAAAATTATCAGTTATGATGCACGTAAGATTGATTTTTATTTGGCTCAATACATTATAATTACAATTATATTGGTTTTTTTCAGTGGAAAAGGAAGCTACGTAAAGTCAAGGGATTTCATAAGAATAGCCGGACTCGAAGAGGTTATTACCTCAAGGCTTGATTATGCAAATTCCAAAAAGAATATTGAAAGGGAACAGGAAGAGGCAAAATTTAACATTACAGCCATGTATGAGCACTGGAATGCACTGCAGATTGATGAGCAGGGAAAAAGAAAAACAAAATATGGGTATATCAGGAGCGTATGTGCTTTTCTTGAGAAACACAATCTTCTGGTTTATGATACTGTTGAAGAGGATATCAGACCTTCAAACAAGCTTACTCATCTGATGACTTACAGCTTTTTGGACGGAAACCGTTTGGAAACAATAAATAAGCTACTGGGATATTAAATAAGGAGCAGATTATGGCAAAGATAGGGAAAATAAGGTTTGTAAATTTTACATACAATGACAATAGGCATATTTATGATCAGACTTTTGATTTTTATAATGGCGAAGATACCCTTTTAAACCTTCAAAATGGAGGAGGCAAGACTGTACTCGTCCAGATGATGATGCAGCCCATAATTCCAAAACAGAAGCTGAAAGACAGGAACTTCAAAGGATATTTTAAAAATACCAAAGGTCCTGTCTATGTTATGATAGAGTGGATTTTAGATGACAGTTCAAAGAGAGTATTGACAGGTATAGGTATTAAGAGAGTACTGAGCAAGAATATTGATGATGAAAGCGAAAGTATAAAAGTAGTAACTTTTATATCCGAGTATGAAGGTGAAAGTAGTTTTGACATAAAAAACATTGAGCTTTTAGAAGAAGAAAAGGGAATAGTTAGGTTAATTGAGTTTGACAGAGTTTTGAAAAATTTGTCAGCAGCTGAAAAGGAAGGAAAGGATATATGGCTATTTAGATGGGATTTATCTGACGACAAAAAAGAATATGCAAGAAGGCTTAAAACTTATAAAATAAATCAACTCGAATGGAAAAACCTCATGGTAAAAATAAACGAATCTGAAGCGGGACTCAATTCGTTTTTCAATGATTGCAAGACTACCGGTGCATTGATTAAAAAGTGGTTTATTCCTACAATAGAAGAGCAATTGAATAAAAACGGTAATTTTGTTGAAAACATAAAAGAACTAATTAAAAATCACACAGAACAGCTTGTCAAAAATGAAGATATGATTAGGGAAAGAGAAATCTTTGAAGACTTCAAAAGGAAGTCAAAGGTGCTATATGAGAGCCTTAATGAATATAAAGACGTGTTATCCCGCAGTGAGGAAAATAAAAAAGAGCTTGGAAATTCCTTTTTGTTTGTGAATGATAAAATAAAATCCATTGATAGAGAAAAAGAAGAAATAGTAAGAAATATTACAGCTTTGGAGAACAATATAAAAGAACTGGAATATGAGCGTTTATCTGTAGAATATTATCAGATTTCTGATGTTTTGGAACTGTTAAGACAGAGCCTTTTGGAAACAGAAAATAAGGCGGATGAGCTCAAAGCGGATAATTCCAAACTGGAATACAGAAAAAATTTACTTTCATGTTCAAAGCTAAAGGATGAAGTCAAAAACCTTAATTCAAAAATTGCAAAATATGAGACTGAGCTCCACAAGGAAAGCCTTCAACAGGAAGATATCAGAAACATTATTAACGACCTTGAGTATTCTTTGAAAGAAAAGTACAAAGAAAAGATTTTTGATCTGGAAAAAACAATTGACAGCGAAAAAAGACATCTTACTGATGAAAACAATAACCTTTCAAAGAGTCTTGATCACTACGAAAAAATTAATGAAGATATTTCAAAAATTAATGATCAGATCATCTCTATAAGGGGCAGGATTGCTGTGTTTGAAGAGTCGGAAAAGGCACTTAGAATGGCATATCCAGATTTTTTGCCTGTAAAAAACACCAGTACCCATGAGTTGGATGAGGCGAGTATGGATTCAATTAAAGCTCTGCTTGGGGAAGAAGAAGAGGAAATTGAGAAGAGTAAAGTCTACTTAAATAGCAGGCACGTTGAAAATCAGAGTAAGCTCGATAAGCTGGAAATACAATTAAAAGAGTTGTTGGACAAATATCCTGTATTGGTTATTGAAAAAAATAAACTTGAAACTAAATACCATAAGTTTGAGGCTGAAAAAAACGCAATTATTAAAATAATTAAGTCTTATCAATTGAGTGAGGATTTTCTATACAATAAGGAAAAACTATTGATTCCTTTAAATTCAAACAAGGAAAAGTTCAGCAAGCTTATTAGTGACAAGAGTCTGGAAAATTCAATTCTTGGGAAGCAATATAAAATATACGAATCGGGAAAGGCTTTTGAGTTGTCTGAAGACCTTAGACAAATGTTGGAAGATAATAATATTCTGGTTGAGTTTGGATATGAATGGCTGAAAAGTTTGCAGGAAAATAAAAATTCAAAGCTTAAACTGGTAAGATCCAACCCATTTTTACCGTATTCGCTCATAGTATCACAAAAGGATATGGAGTGTATCAGAGAAATGGAATTTAAGGGGGCTATATCTCCCATTGTTCCTATTATCGAAAGGGAGAAGCTTGAAAGTGCTATTGAAATAAAGTCAAGAAATAGTGTTCACTCCTTTGGTAATATTGATTTTCTTATTGCTTTTGATGACAGGATATTGAATAAAAATTACCTTAAGGAAATTTGTGAGGATATAACCGATAAAATTTCCAAAAACAATGAGATAATCAAAACAGCTCAGGAAGCTTTGAAAAATGTTGAACACCATATATTGAAGATTGAAGAATTCAGCTATACATTTGATGCTGTAAATAAGATGTCCGATGAACTAAGCACAATATCAAAGGATACGGAAGATAATACATTTAATAAAACAGAAATAGAAGCTGAAATAGTCTTGATAAAAAACAATAATAAGGATGAAATGGCAGCAAAATCCGAGCTTTTAGACCGTGAAAATAGATTTTTTAGGAAAAGGGAAGAAATTTACGGTTTCTTTACCAGATGTGAAGGATACTCTGTTGATTTTAAGGAGAAAAAACAAAAGGAAGAGGTTTTGAAGCTTAAAAGAACGGAAATGGAAGCTCTGGATAAAAAAATTGTTAATACCAGGGAAAGTATAAATGTTCATAACTTAAAAATCACTAATATTTCTACAGCTTTAGAGAAATTAAGGGACAATTACCAAAAATACAAGGATGTATTACAAGGTAAGTATATAGATGAAGAAATAGAGCAGCTTGAATCAAAACTAACCTCATATACTTCGCAGATTGGAATCAAAATTCAGGCGATGAGAGATATTTTGGAGGACTATAAGAAAGACCGGAATGAAAAAGAAAAAAAGATAGATTCCTTTGTTTTAGAAGAAAGCCTCTATATTGGAATGGAATACAGCCAATTCGAATTTGATAGTATAAACGGAGAACAAACTAAAATAAAGGGTGTTTTAAGTGAGTTGACTGAAAATAAAAACAGTATACAATTTAAAATTGCCGAAAGAAATTCCGATTTACGGCATATGAAAAAAAGTATTTTGGACAAGTGTGTCTATGATGAGCCTATGCAAAGGGAAAACGTCAGGGATTTGGAATTTGAAACTGAGAAAAATAGCTTGAGAATTAAGCAGAAGGATTTTGAAAAACAGTTATCACGCATGAAAGCCCAGGAAAACAATTTACAGAGGGTAAGGTTTGCGCTTGAAGAGTACTCCATATATGCACCGCTTGCTGTTGATATACAGGCTATACAAAGTGATATAAACGAATATGTGTTAAAGCTTATAAAAGAGTATAAGGAATTGGTAGAGCTATCGAACTTAAAGAGGAATTCGCTGACTGATATATACTCTGAAGTAGAAAGTGAATTTATTATTAAAGCTGAGATGTTTAAAAGTCTTTTTAGCTCCATTCTCGATGGTGATAAAAAATATCAGCCTGTGCACGCAATGAATGCACTTGACAGGGTATATCTTCAAATTGACAGAAAACTTGAACAGCACTCAGTAGATATTAAAAAGATTGACAATATGGAAATCTGCATAATTGATAATACGGTAAGTTATCTTATGAATGTCTACGATGAAATGAACAGTATAGACAGGAATTCAACAATTGATGTAGATGGTAAAAGGTGCAAAATGCTTATAATTGATTTGCCTCAAAAGGAAAACCTGGAAAGCATTTCACTTAAGGAATACTTGAAAAACACCATAAGAAACTGCGTGAGCATATATAAGCAGGGAAAATCACTTGATAATATTCTGGCGAATGAAATAAGTACCTTTGACCTTTTTGACAGGCTGGTTTCAATAAACAAAATAGGAATAACCTTGATTAAAATTGAACCTAACAAATTGAAAAAGAAGAGTTGGAAAGAGGTTATAGAAGAGAACTCAGGAGGAGAACTGTTTGTAAGTGCCTTTGTAGTATTTATATCCCTACTCACTTACATGAGAGGAGAAAATCTGCTCAGCTCAAATATGGAAAGTAAAGTGCTGATTATGGACAACCCGTTTGGTCCTATTACGTCAGAACACCTTTTAAAACCTCTTTTTGAGATTTCAAAAAAATATAATACACAGATGATTTGTCTTTCTGACTTGAAAGAACATACAATTTTTGATAGATTCAACCTGATTTATTCTGTAAACATAGAAAAGGAAATAGGAAGGGAAGAAGAGTATATAGAACTTAAGACAATTAAGAAGGATATTGCAACTCAAGAGGATGAAATCCTATCGGTATCAATGTTTAAAATAGAAGATAAATCAAGGTTTGAATTAGTAAATTAGGAAGTGATATTTTGACCAGGAAGGATAGTAAAATTGAAATAAACGATAAATTGATTGATTTTGCCGAAACAACGTTTTTAAGCGGTTTTGATGCTAATTATGGAAAAATTCTCGTAAAATTAGAGCTTGTACTGGAATTTTTTAAGGAAGACAATTCAATAAAAATTGGGGTTTATGCAGGTTTTGATAAAGTGTATAAGATCAGCGAAATTGGGCGCTTCCTTAAATGCTTTGAAAATGGAACTTCATATTATCTGAGTAAAAATTTTATATTCGAACCGTCAAAAATGTGTTTTAGCAAAATTGACACAAAAGTTCTCGAGTTTTTTTATTATATAAAGAGGACAAGAGTGAGGATACCTCATGTATATTATTATAAGAGCTCAGAACTTAATGAAGCTGAAATTATTTTAGGTGAAACCGAATGTGGCTATTTTCTTGATACCATTTGGAATGACATAGGAAGCCTTTGCTTTAACAAACAATCTGCCAAAGTTCAATTTGAAAATGAAGTGCACATAAGGACAAGTGTTGAAAATAAAGGTGGCTATAACCTTTTGGTTATGGATTATTCGGAGTATGGAGATTTTTATCCTCTGACTTTGGATTTTAAATATATTGCCTTTTATGAAAAGGGCATTATTGTTAAACTAACAGATGATAAAAGAAATGTAATAAGTAATCTCTTTAATTTTAAAAATAGCGAAAATGTTGTGTTTTTCAGAGTTGGTGAGAAAGAGAAAAAACAGTTTCATAAGAATTTTATTGAAAAATATAAAGAAGCACTCAATATTTCGATAGATAAAGATGTAGAAAGAGAAATCAACGCTGCAAGTCTTTTATCAAGAGCTTATTTTGATTTATCGCCAAAGGGGATAGTTTCAAAGTTGGAGTTTAATTATGGCGACAAAGCAATAAATCCACTTGATGATACCGGATCGGACAAGAGTTTTAGAGAATTTGACAGGGAAAGTAAGATCCTTTCCTCAATCAAGTTATTAGGATTCCGTGAATACGGAAGGCTTTTTATATTAGATGATACGGAAAAAATTATGTTTTTGCTGACAGATAAGCTGGCAGAGTTAAAGAAAACTTCAGAAGTTTATTATTCAGAGGATTTTAAAAAATTGCAAGTAAAAAATCTCGGAAGTATGGGACTTTCTTTGTCCATAGACGAAGCATTAATATATATGAATATCAACCTTGAAAATATAAGTGATGAGGAACTGGCGGAGATTTTAGAGGCAATAAACAATAAGAAAAAGTATTACAAGTTAAAAAACGGCTCAATCATAAACTTAAGCAGCCTTGAAAGTGAGAAATTCATTGATTTTTTAAGTAATATGAATATAGATACAAGTAGTATAAAAAATGGCCTTTTTGAAATACCCTTAAATAAATGTCTGTATATAGAAAATTATCTAAAAGAAAAGGGTTTTGACAATGTAGAGATAGATAAGCGTCTTAGTGATTTTATGGATAAAGTTTCAAAGCCTTTGGAGACTGAACTGACATTTGAAGAAAAATTAAATGGTGTACTGAGGAGTTATCAGAAAGATGGGGTTAAATGGCTTAAATGTATGGCAAAGCATTCTTTTGGAGGAATATTGGCCGACGATATGGGACTTGGGAAAACCCTTCAGGTACTGGCTTTTATACTTTCCGATAAGGACAGGAAGCTACCATGCCTCGTAGTAGCGCCCTCTTCAATTATTTATAATTGGAAAATAGAGGCTGAAAAGTTTGCACCCCAGCTAAAAGTACTTGTAATTACGGGAGTAAAGGAAAGAAGAACCATGCTTATTGCAGCTTCGAATGATTATGATATGATTGTAACTTCTTATGGTGCCGTGAGAAACGATATTGAAGCTTATAAAAAGCTGAGATTTTCCTATATTTTTGTAGATGAAGCACAGAATATAAAAAATCCATTGACCATAAATGCAAACAGTGTAAAGAGTCTTGTGGCTAGCTGTTGTTTTGCTATAACCGGAACTCCTATAGAAAATAATTTAACTGAGCTATGGTCAATTTTTGATTTTGTGATGCCAGGCTTTCTTAAAGATAAAAACAGCTTCGCAGTGGATCTTGGAGAGCCTGTTGTAAAAGGTGGAAATAAAGAAAAAGCCGATCAGTTGTCAAGACTTATAAAACCATTTATTTTACGACGGTTAAAAAGAGAGGTTTTAAAAGAGTTGCCTGAAAAAATTGAGACAAATTATTTTGCAGAAATGAAGGAAGAGCAGAAGAAAATATATGCGGCATATTACAAAAGTTTTAAAGAAGAACTTATTCCTAAAATTGAAGAATTCGGAATTGAGAAAAATCATATCGAAATTCTTGCAGCATTGACACGCTTAAGACAGATTTGTGCGCACCCTGCAACTTTTTTGGACGATTATACTGGAGGCAGTGGAAAGCTGGAACTGGCAATGGATATAATAATTCAGTCAATAGATTCAGGCCATAGTATATTAGTATTTTCACAATTTACCAAAATGCTTAAAATAATACGAAATGAACTAGAGAATAGCGGTATAAATTATTACTATTTGGATGGTTCGATGAAACCGGAAGAAAGAATGATGGAAATTGATAATTTCAACAGCGATCGTGAGGCTGTGTTTCTAATATCCCTAAAAGCTGGCGGAACAGGATTGAATTTAACAAAAGCCGATGTTATAATTCACTTTGATCCATGGTGGAATCCGGCGGTAGAAGATCAAGCAAGCGATAGAGCTCATAGAATGGGGCAGAAAAATGTTGTCCAGGTGTATAAACTTCTGACAGAGGGAACAATCGAAGAGAAAATTGCAAACCTTCAGGATAGGAAAAGGGATTTGATAGAAAGTATAATAAAACCGGGTGAAAATAATACTGATAAGCTTTGGGAAGATGATTTGAGGGAATTATTTATATGACAGGATTAACGGCTCAAAAGGGCTTTTTAAAATAATTAGTAGAATGATATGGAGGATGATAATATATGAAACCTGTAAAACTAAAAGATATTATTGATCAAATGGATACAATGTCAGACGAGTACAATGTTTTTTTAGATAAAGAAACCGGAAAGATATTTTCTTTAAGTGCTGAGGAAATGTCTATTGCCGAAGAGTCAGAGGAAGATGAGGATTTCTCAAATTACCCGGAATGGCAGCAGGATGAATTAAAAGAAGCTCTTGATGTAATTGTAAACTGGGAAAATTATGTTGAGCTTCCTAGCAAATTTGACATTGATGAATATAGTATTATGGAGGAGTTTTGTGATAGTATTTCTAATTCACGAATGAGTGATGCTTTAAGAAATGCTATACAAGGGCGTGGAGCTTTCAGAAAATTTAAAGATACTATCCAAAGGTTAAATATTGAGGATAGTTGGTACAAATTTAAAGAAGAGGCTTTTAGGAAAATTGCTGTAGAGTGGTGTGAAGATAACTGTATAGAGTATGTTTAATCTTTTTAGAAGAGATTCTAATGTTTCATTACTATACTAAAAGAAATAAAAGAACTATAGTTTAATGGTTCTCTTATTTCTTCGTATAGGTGTTTTTGACAAGTATCAGTGCCAATTTTGGAACCGCCGCATACTGGGAGATACATACGGTAGTGTGGAAGGCTGAATAGCTTATAATCAGATTAATCATATATGGGCTTTATTAACATCTTGAATTGTCTACTCTAGACCAGTCTTATCAGTAAACACCTTTTTAATTACTTCGGCAGTTTGTGAATCAATAGAATTTACAACAGCTTTGACCAGCATTTCATTAGGTAGATATGCCGGATTTTTTTAAGGAGTATTCCATTTTCATTAAAGATTCTTGTAGCTATATTAAACACTTCATTTTGATTTGGTGTTGGATTTATGCGTATACTCCATCTAATCTGGCTCTCGAGCTCATCAATTAAATATTGGTACTTTTGGCCGATTGCAGGGGAAATGAAGCTGAGTTCTATAAAGGTCTCTGCGTTAACAGATTTGATACTTTTTCTGTAAATCTTGTCAGGCTTATTTCTAAAGGCCTCATCCATCATAGCTAGGGTTTGATTTTGCTCCATCTGGTAATCGCTTTTGCTTCATTTGTTGGTATGCTGAATCTTTGACTTAAATACCCTAAAGATGCAGCCAGCTCGCCATCTGGTCCACTGAATTTATGGCATGTATATCTTATTCGTTTGAATCAAAGAAAACAAGCTATAGAAGCTGAGTAACAAGCATAAGAGAATACTTATGATAACTATCTGCTATTTGATTTTTTAAATTTTAAATTAAAGAAAGAAGGATACCAATGAATGCAAAAATTATAGCAGTTGCAAACCAAAAAGGTGGTGTAGCTAAGACTACCAGTGTAAGGAATATGGCATTTTCCCTTGGAGAGCAGGGGAAGAAGGTGCTGGCTTTAGATTTTGACCCACAATCCAACCTTACTTCATCATTTGCAGATGATAGTGTAATCATTCCAAATCAATCAGGAGTATTATGCAACAATGGGGCTAACGGACTTTACAAAGAGCATCTTGAAGATTAGAAAAAGAATCAATCCTAAAATTCAGTTTTACGGAATCCTTCTGACTATGTGTGATATGCAGACAATTCTTCATAGGGAAGTATGTGAAGAGCTTCGAAGATTTTGATTGACTTTATAGTTTGTTTTACGTGATAGTAGTTTAATAATTATTTATCGAAATATAAAAGTAAAAATTGTACTAATTATTGCAAAAACAGTACTAATTACAGTGAATAGTATAATTATTTTGTTGATTTTTTCTTGGTATTTAAACAATATATCATTTTCTGTCAATTGCAGTATATTTATAAGTTTATCTTTATCAACGTAATATTTCATATTTTCTAACAATAATTCTCCTAAACCTTCTACCTTAAATAAAAATTTAAATTCCAGTTTCTTAAGGACTTCTATTATTTCCTCTCTGTTCTTTTTTAGCCTAAGAATTTCAGTTTTTAAACGTCTTTTGTGATGATCCTTTTTTTGCTCCTTATTATTGTCTTTTATTACCTTTTGTAGGTTGCTTTTTAATACTAATGCCATTTCTGCAGTATACAAAATACCATGATTCAAACCAGCAATATTTGGATTGTACATATAATATTGTTCAATATAATCAAAATAATTCTGTCTGAACTTTTTTTGGTATTCTCTATATGTTTTAGCTGAAGGGGATTTTACAAAGTTAAAGACTACGCAGCTATCTAAATGAGAAAATACTCTTATGAATTCTCTTGTAGACCAAGATATATTAATTTTACTTTTAACCTTATCTGCCGGGACAAAATCCCAACCTTCATCACTAGTCAACAATCCATATATTGGTTTTAAAACCTTAACGTCATTAAAATCTACATTTAAACCATCAAAGTCATTTAACTCTAAAATTGTATATGGTATGTCCAAAGTCTCATATGTATTCGAGTAAATCCCAATAAAATTTGAATATTTTTCAAATAATTCTTTGAATGAAATTTTACATTTATCTAGTATATTGGATCCTAATAATTCAAATTTTGTATCTTTGTAAAAGCATTGCCTCAAATATATTAGTTTTTCAATAGTGAATTTCTGTAATTTGAAGTAAATCATTACAGAACAAGTAGGGACTTCAGGAAAATATGAAAGAATTACACTGCAAGAAATTCTTTTTTGCTCTCCTAATTCTCTAATACAAAGTTCCAACGTATCTAATTCAAATCTTTTTATAGTATTTCCTCTTTTACGGTAATAAAATTCATCTGTGATGGAAAACATATGTAAATTCGATACATTACATTTATCAACTTCTAAATGTTTACAAAAATAATCACAATCTTCTTTGTTTATTATATCGCATTTTTCCTTAATGAATTCTTTTTCACATTTTTTTTTGATTTTTATTCTATTAAGCTTGGGAGTATTGTTTTCAAAATCAATATTGTCAGGTAAAGTATATACATGCAAAAAGTCAATCTTGGCTTCCTCTATAATAGAATTATTAGTCATTTTTATCTCCTGAATACTATTTTTATGGTATAAATGGTATAATATATTACGTGTCTAGTCAAGTAACCGATTATTGTTTGCTTAATACTCAAAAAATTAATAATTCTATTACTAGACATCTTATTGTAAAAAACTTGTAAATAGATTAATTTAGCCTTTAATTAAGGGAGGTACATAAAAATATATTGGAGAGGACAGACATCTACTATGCATCGGAGCTACATAATCTTGTAAAACCCGCTGCTTGGTTATTCAATTCATCTGTGCATTGGACTTGCAGGGGAATACATTGTAACCAGTGATCCAAAAGCAGAACTTTTTCACAATACACAAAATTATATTTTTGAATATTAAATCTCTAGATATGAAGGCAGGCTTGCAAAATTGATTGAAGTGCCTGACATAGAGGTTGTATAAGTTGTTCAAAATTTGGGTAGACGAGGAGATAACAAAAGATGTTTAATAAATTTAAAAATAGCCTTAAAAAGACAATTCATGTTAGCTTCATAGATGTAGAAACAGGAAATTCGTTTGCGGTGTCTGATATGAAACCTGACCAACTTCCTGAAAGTTTTGAAGCCAGTACAACTATGTATATACAAAATGAAAGCTGGGAAGTAGTTGAAGCTATACCTGTTACATCAGCTGAATTTACAAAAAGCCGAGAGCTGAAGCTGATTTTAAGGAAAGTTGAAATTCAAACGGTGGATCCGAAAGAATTGCTGTTATCCCTGCCAACCATTAGCAATGAACTTCCGTCTATACAAGAAGGCTCTACCAAATTAAATAAAAGCGTTTTTGAAATCCATGAAGATGATTGGAGACAGGTTGATATAATGCCTGTCAGCAAGATGGATTTAATTGTTGATAATTTAATGGCAATTAAAGACATATATGAAAAAAGAGCAATACAAAATGGCGATATTATAGTGTTTAAAGAATTGCATATTAGAGCCGGTTTGGATACTCCATTTGATAAACACAGACTAGAACTTCAAGCCATACTTAGTGATTTTAGTGTTTTGTCTGATTTTGAAGGGCTTTCATTTAAGGGCGTTGCAGGATTAATTGAAGGTGGTTTTGCTGTTGCTATCGCAGAGGGTTTAACTTTATACGGTCTTCAGCGAAGTAATCTGATTGCTTCTCTTTCGATACATTACACTAATAGGGAAAACTTTGAAAAAGAAACAGTTAAAATGGTTGAAGTATTTGCAAAACATAGTTTGTGCATGGTTGACTGGTGCAGGATGGATGTTTTTAGAGATCAATAAGGTATATATGGGAGAATTTTTGGTTGAAACTCATCGTATATCAAATGAGTTACAATTCATTTAAGAAATGAGGTAATTATACTATGTCAAATAATCACGGAAAAGAAGTTGAGGCATTAGGCTGGGAAGGTATTGATAACGATAATTTGCTTAACAAATCGAAGGAAATTGCATTTAAAAGTGTTAATGGCTTAATTATTCAGGTTGAAAAAACTGAAATAAGAAACAGAATGGGGGAAGTTGCACAGATTATTGATTTATAAATGATTTTGGGTCTAAAAGCAGAAAAATTAATATTGAAACAAATTGATGAAAATGTAAAGGTTATTCAATTAGCAACAGTGTGCGTGATAGGTACAGATGATTTTAGATTTGAGAGTTAATTTAAGGGAGATATCAATCATGCTTTTACCAATAAATTTAAATAAAAAATCCAATATTTTATTAGCAGGAGCTGGAGGTGGTTATGATTTTTTATGTTCTTTGCCGATTGCACTGAAGTTAATTGAGCAAGGACATAATGTATTTATTGCAAATTATTCATTTACATACCTAAATAGTGTTACTAATGGTAAATGGATTTCGCCTGAAATAATGGAGATAACATATAAATCTTCTATTGAAGGTACAGATTATTTTCCGGAATTGTATTTGTCAAAGTGGTTTAAGGAAATAAAAAAAGTGGATATGCCAATATATTGCTTTCCGCGTATAGGAATAAAGCCTCTTTATAAAGCTTATGAATTCTTAAAAAAGTTTCTTGATATTACAGATGTAATGATTGTTGATGGTGGCGTTGATGGTATTTTTAAAGGTGATGAATATGATTTGGGAACACCGTCAATGGATTCAATATCTATTATTTCAAGCAGCTTGAATGATTTTGAGCATAAATATTATATATTTACTGCATTTGGCTCTGAAGGAGCTAATAAAGAGGTATCACATGCGGAGGCGTTAAATAGAGTTTCTGATCTTATTAAAGAAGACAAGTTTTTTGGAGTGGCAAGTATATTAAAAAATACAGAAACAGGCAAGGAGTTTGTACAGGCAGTTGAATATATTTATAAAAATATGCCATCTGAAAAGCATAGCAATATAGTAAGTTCGATTATTAAGGCTATGAGTGGAAATTTTGGAGATACCTTGGTCAATGAAAAGGCAACCAGTCCAATATGGGTATCTGCATTAACTAACATGTACTGGTTTTTTGATTTAGATGCAGTAGCAAAGATGAAGTTGTTTTATAATGATGTATTACAAACAGAAACAGTTGAGGAAGTAGCAAATGTTATTGAATTGATTAGAGAAACCAAAAAGAGTTGTATTAGAAGCAATATTCCGATATGAAATAATAGTTTTAGAAAGGTTTCGATCTTTACTTGGGAAGGGTTATGGTTTGATACTGGATATGCTTAGAGTATTGAGGATGGCGAGGGACTTGTTTTGATTTTCTAAAAAGCACCAAATAGTAGAACCTATCTTCTCAGTGAAGTAGATTAGTTTCCTTTTTTGAATGCTTCCATGTTATAAGGAGGTTTTATTCTATCATTTGTGAATTATTATTTGCCCCCACTAGTAATTGTGTCAATATACGAATCAATATCGATTGCAGGCAGCTGCAGCTCGGATTCTTTTGTAAAAGTACTCAAATCTGTAACGACTATAACGTCTTCAGTGATGGAATATAACTTTCCTTCATGTACTACGTGGTTTATTATCATGCTGTATAAAAATTTGTTAAAAAGCAGAATACTATTTTTCGTATCTTCCATGGTTGTTGAATCATTTGTGGTTAAGTAAGCTTGCAGATCTTCATCTTTAAGAGTCTGAATATCTACTCTGAATGAAAGCTTTCCAGTAGAATCCAAGCTGTAAACTTTTGCTCCAAGAAAGCCAGTTATATCATTGGTTGAAGCGCTACCATTAAATATTATCAGCCTTTCATCCGGAATAGCAGTATAATTCATAGCATGGAAACCAGTCAGGCTAATTGGTTTACTATCATTTGATACTATATTATTCAGATCGACAATCCTAAAGACAGGGGATGACGTTTTATAATCCGCATATCCATCAGGAGAAGGGAACGTTAACGGTGGTGTCCCTAAATCCAATTCCAATATAGTTGTATCATTCAATTTGTTTAGCTCGGAATTTGTAACAACGGGGGTGTATTCTCCTATATATAGCGGATTTAATGGGTTTTCAACATTGTAAATGGGCGAAGGCCATTCATATCTATATTTTAGTGCTATTAATTGGTCATTAAGGTACAAAAGGGATTTTAGATCTCCATTAATTGAAATCTCCCTTGCTGCCAGCAGTTTTAACGTGCTGGCAAAAGTATATAGAACATTATTACTTTTGTTATCAAAGGTTTCGTATTTTTTAGTCAAAAAAGCAATTGGCGAATCCTTTGTTCCAGGATTAAGTACACAAACAGAGTTTTCCAACAACGGGCTCCCGGATATGTATGTAAATGCCTTATATACCAACCCATCAGGCGTTAAGTCAAACTTGTATAACTTTGTTTTGTTCTCTTCATATTCCATTGCAAGTGCATTATCACCATAAATAAAACCGATTTGCTTACATTTAAAAATATACATATCTTCATTTTCTGTTAGACAGACATTTTCGCCGGCATTATAAATTGCACCTGCTTTGGCAGGAAGACTGCTGTCGTTTAGTGAAAACACAATTGAATTAATGCAGTTGCTGGTTTGCAAATCGTCGAAAAACAGGATATTGTCCTGTTGCATTTTTAAAATATTAGATGATGAGGCTGAATCTTTATAACCTGGAATCTCAACAGGTTCAGTATTGTTTTTACAATAATAGATATAAGAATGTGTCAGTAAATTAAAAGTATTTGGATCGTAAACACAATCCATATAGGTTCCGGCAAGTTCCACCTCTCTTAATTTCTCTGCACTTGTTCTGTCAGGTGCCAAACTGTAAAGAATTGCCCGGGTATATTCATCCTGGTTAGCCCTTTTCCCGGTAAATATAACGATAAGGCGGTCATTACCACAGTATTTAACGATATCGGGAGATAGATTTTCTTTAGAGTAGTCCAGAGTTAACATCAATTTCAACTGTTTTGGAGATTGTATATTTACTATACACAGTCTTTTATTGGACAATGTATAAAGGTAATTACCGTCATTGGCAGTTTTCAGGCCAATGTCATGTACACTATATTTGCTTTCTATACTTGTAGAGTATGCCTCTTTATTTCCCTCGATTTTTTGGACAAGCTTTTTAAAAAGTTCATAAGAGCCAACAGCTGCGGGCTTTGATAATTTAGTTGTCCAGAAGTCAAGAAATTGAGTGTCCTGGGTTGGGTCTTCCATATGATCATCAATGCCCGGAATAACAATCAAACCGCTTTTATAGAAGACTTCTCTTTCCAATGCCTGGCGGATCAAAACCCCAATAGGAATGAAAAGACGGTTTTCCAACAACTCCGGTGCAGCATCAATATTGACGGTTTTCCCGTTGATGGTCATGACTTTTTCTCCTTTTTGGAAGGATATATTACGGCCATTCATTTTAATTAATGCTGTGGAGGTTGCGCTTTTCCACTCAACTTCAGCGTCAAGATTCTCAGCTAAAAACCGTAAAGGCACCATAGTTCTGCCATTTGTGATATATGGAACTGCAGTCCCTTCTACTGTGTCTATCAACCTGGGTTTATTCCCGACATACCCGGTATTGGAGCCTATTAATAATAGAATTGCGTTTTGAGTTTTATTAAGCATGGTTTCTTCTGAATAATTGATTTTAGGATTGGATGAATCTGCATAAACATGCAATGTATTAACCATATATAACAGTATTAAAACTAATATAATTCTCCAGCTTTTTACCATAGGACACCTCATTTATATTTTTTTATGTTTTTGCAAATTATCCTTATCGAGATTTATAATAGTTATCACAGTAATGCGCATAAAAGTGATGGTTATTATAAAAGCATCAGTAAATGATGATATTTATAAATGACTAAAAAAATTTGTTTTTACTATTGTAATATAATTTAACCCTGCATTCAACAAAAAATTCCATAACACCCTATAGTTGCTTAAGTAATGTCTTAGCCGTAGTTTCAAGTAAAAAGGTTTTTGATAGTGAAGTGATTTGCTTTAATGTTACAAAAATATTACAACTTTAAATATTTCTTGACTGGACAAGATTACCTGTGTTACCATATAAACACTTTGCCTAAAAAAATGTTGTTGAGTTAAGAAACTAATGAGAGGCAAAGAATATTTGATTATGAGAAAGGAGGATTACGATGTATAGCCTGAAAAGTTATAAACTTGATAAAAATAATATTGCAATTGAATTATCTGCGAAACAAGGTATGGATACTTATATACATTGGCTTAATCCTCTGCTTATGAAGTGTAGAAATAGATGATTACAAATAAAATTTCTCACAGTTTATAAAAGCGGTTAAGTCATAGAGATTAGGACTTAACCGCTTTATTAGTTATGTGAATGCAATCCATCAAAGACTTGAAGAGGAATTCAACAATTTACATGATAATAATAAGCCAATCATTAATGTGAAGATTACATTAACAGATCTTTATACAAATACAACTGATTCTGGTGAAATGTGTTATAGAATTGCGACTCATTTGGCATTTAATAAAGTTATGGTTGATGAAAATCTTGTCCCTGTTTTATAAAAGGATAGAACAAAAATTTGAAACAAATTAATTGAATTGTTCAAAGAAAGGAACGAAAATGAATTACATTATATTTGACTTAGAAGCAACTTGTTGGGAAAATGACAAGTCAAAAACCAGTGAAATAATTGAAATTGGTGCAGTAAAATTGAATGACAGGCTGGAGGTCGTTGATACCTTCTCAAAATTTATTAAACCTGCGATATACCCAGTACTTTCCGATTTTTGCATAAGACTAACTAGTATAGAGCAAAAGGATGTTGATACAGCAGATATTTTCAAAAATGTTATGGTGGAATTTGAAAACTGGATTACTTCCTCAGATACTGAAGTGGCTTTATGCTCATGGGGGTTCTATGACAAGAAACAGATATATAAGGAGTGCGAAGTAAAGAATTATTCTGGTAGAATCCATAGTTTACTTGATAAGCATATCAGTATTAAACATCAATTTGCTGAAATCAAAGGCATAAGCCCTTGCGGTATGAGCAGGGCATTGGATTTGCTTGGGCTGCCTTTGGAAGGGACACATCACAGGGGAATTGATGATGCGAAAAATATTACAAAGATTTTTGTAGCAGTATTTGATAAAATTAAAATGCCATAATATTTAGAAGAAATACTAATTTGACGATGGCTTTTCGGAGGGTAAAATGGATTATGATCTTTTGAGAAACAGCCCACAGCAGTTAAGAGATAAGGAATTGAAGGAAGAATTACCTGATGAAAAGATAAAAATTATTGACTGGTATGGCTTAGAGTCAAATACAAACCTGTATTGGGAGAAACGGCAGAATTCATATCCCACACAGGAATTCTTCAGTCATAAGTTTGTAAAAAAGGCTTCTCCTTTAGGGATAATATTTCATGTTTACAAGCTATGCTATGCAAAGGTGAAGTACTTCGAGAAGAATTGGGATAAGTTTATACCTTGTCATTATAATTGGAATACACAAGCATTTGAAGAGTGTCAAATGTTTGAAATGGAATGTATTAAACATTTAAGCACAGGCATGGTTTTTGATTTGCGGAATTTGTCCAAGATTAACCGGATTGAGGACTTCTTGGCACTTTGTAAATATCTTGAGGACAGGGAAGCGATGGGTAAAACTATTTAACTTGTGAAAATGATTTGACATTGAAGCACGGTGTAACTATATGTGCAATGTTACAGCTGCATCTCCAGCATTTTTGATGCCAACACAATCACCTGCCAAGTTCAATCCTGGATGTGTAGAATCCTATAGACAAAGGATCAGGGCAGGAGAAGAGCTTTGTGGAATAGCATATTATCTTGATGGATATTTATGTGGCCTTCTTGATGGGCATCATAGAGCAACTGCTTGTTTATTGGAAGAGAAAGACTTTTATTGTCTTACAATTATTCCGTTAAGTGGTTGGTGTAACTATGTCAATGAAAAGAGAGAAAGCCTTTTATTTTCTGATCATCAAATTGACAAGAATGTTTTACCTGCAAATATGTTGAAGTGGCTTATAAGAAGTGGACAAGAAATTATGGTTTAAATATTAGTTCAAATAAAGTAGACGAATATATTAGCATGGTATCTGAGTCATGGGACAATATGATTTGGTCAAAGGAATTTTCAGAAAAAGCAAAATCTTATATTACAGTTGAAGGATTAGCAGCTATTCAACAGGCAGGTGATTTGACTGATGAAAGAATTAACGGATTGCTGGACTTTGAAACCAAGTATCAGAAAGAAGAAATGGAGTTGGTGCTAAAAGCATTAATTGCTAAAAAGGATAAGAGAGCTCTTAGTTTGGCATTGAAAATTGGAAAGTCAGAGTTATATAGACCATTATGGCATAGTGCTTTTGAGTATTTGGCAACTAATAAGTCCCAGGAAGCAGAAGATTTCTTTATAAACTTTTTAATAAATGATGATCATAATAGACCTGAACTCACTAAAATTGCAGATGATTATTTTCGATAGTTAAAAGATTACAGGGTTTAAATGAGGGTAGGAATGATAAGGATTAAGCTGAATTAAAATGATGGATAGAAAGCCAACGATTGCTGTAACAGGCTTGGAAGAGTAGAGAAACAGGGATTTTATATGAGGTTACTGAAAAAAGAGCGTAAGCGAGTGGAAGAAATGCTTAAATAAAATTATTGGGGGAGCTATAGTTATATGAATCGTATTTTTGCTTATTTTGATGATGAAGGGGTCTACGTATATCAGGCATTCAAACCAAATATCGTTAAAAATGCTGTTGAAATTGGCACTTTTGGTAAGGGTTTTGGTTTAGATAGAATTACTTGGATAAAACCTTCGTTTGGATGGATATTGCATAGGTCAAGCTACGCAACCAAGCACAGGATGGAAGCTATTGCAAAAATCAAGTTATCACATAAAGCATGGCTTGAGATCCTTTCTCAAAGCGTTCCAAGCCAATTTGACAGTTCAAGGTACAAAAATGAAACTATTTGGAAAGCTGATTTTGAAAAATCTGATGTTATTCATCAATAGGATCCGGATAGATCATTAAATGGAATGAAACTTAATAGACGTGCTATACAAATTGGACTAAGAAATGAAGCAATAAAAAAATATGTATATGAATGGATAATTGGGGTTGAAGATGTTACGGATTTAGCAAAAGAAATATCCAGTATTATTAAATCTGGAAAAGATCCGTCTAGCTTACTTCCTGATATAAGCGAATACCCAATATCAGATGATTTGAAAAATATCATTGGATATACATGATATTAATTCTGCATTTAATACCAATGGAGAAAAATTATGATTGAAAGAATCTATAAAAGTACTTAATGAATTTTTTGATAATATGAAACCGATAATTGGTGTGAAGATTACATTAACAGATGTTTATATTCATGAAGTTGATTATAATGGGATGGATTTTAAAATATCAACACATATAGTTATGAACGAAGTATTAACAGGTGGAAATCCGATTCAAATAATTAATTGATTTATCTTTTAATAATTTCTATCAGGATAAATGCAGCATATTGCAGGAAAGTTATTCTGCGGTATTAGGAGTATATGGTTGGAGGGATTTTATGAGTTGGGTAAAAGATGCTTTGTTGGAACTAAAACAAGGAAATGAAGTAAAAGTGCGTCCTCAAGGTGGATCAATGAGAGGTAGAATTGAAAGCGGTCAGTTAGTGACTTTGAAGAAAATAGATTTTAAAGATATTCAATTAGATGACATTGTTTTTATTAGCTGGAAAGGTAATTATTTATTACATCTGGTTAGAGATATAACTTACATGGAACTTTTAATTGGGAATGCCGTCGGTAAGATCAACGGCTGGGTTCCTGCCAATGCTGTTATTGCAAAAGTGATAGCGTTGAAGACTGAATTTAATTATATTGGTATTAATTAGATAAAGGATATTAAGCCATTTAGACCGGTAGGGATAAAAAACGAGGGGTAGGTTAAATATGAAGTTTTGGCAAAAGTGTATTTCGATTTTTTGTATAACAATTTGTGTAATTAGTCTTCAAGCGTGTTCGAATAAAACAGGATCATCGGATATTGACCAAAAAGTGATTATTGATAATATTACAGATACAAATATAGCTGCTTCTATTTTGTATGATAATGTTAAACTTGGTAATCCTACAACTTATTTGTGGGAAAATAATAAAATAACGTCCAGTGAAGAAAAATATAAGCTAACTGTTTCTGCCCGAGTTAAATGTCATGGAACTGCTCAGGTTGCGTGACCGTTTACAGATATGTTAATATCTTTCCGAAGAGAGTTTTAGGAGGGATATGGAAAGAACTTTGAGTTTTTACGTTAAATGCACCACCATTTAACCTCAAAGTTCCAACACACTGTAAAATGATAATAGCATATATTGGCCGAAATGTTAAGGACTATCGTAAAAATTTTTTGTTGTATCTGGAGAAAACAAAGTTCTTCTGCCCTGTATGTGGTAATAATACAGAATTTCATGATCGCTACGACAGACATGTACATATAGATGATAAAATTGAATGGATAGTAATTCAGCGTGTAATATGTGTTGGATGTGGTAAAACTCATGCAATACTTCCGGATTTTATCAGACCCTACAAGCATTACTCTACAGCAGATATTGAGTTCGTACTCCGGGATGTTGAGGAAGGAACTACATATGAACAGGTGGAGGCAACAGCAAGTATCTCAACAGTGAAAAGATGGTTTAAAGAGTTTAAACAACGAGGTTGTCAAGCAATAGGAGCATTAAGAGCTTTACTGAATAATATTTTTGATAAAACCATTAACGAAGTTAGGCTTACTGGACTTAAGATGTTTGAAACATTGGAATACATACTTGATAACTTCCCTAAAACTGAAAGTAACAGTCTTTCCATTGGGGATGCAAACATATGGCTTACACACTACATAGCAGGTGTTTATGTATAAAGAAATTCCCACATAGTTTGAACTGGTGACCGCAAGGTTCTCCTGTTAATCTTTAAGAAAAAAGTACAGGAGGGGTTCAAATGATCAGAAATGAAGAACTAGAAACAGCTTTAAAGCGGCATGAAATGATAGCACCGCTTTTGATTCCGGGGCTTGATGAATCAGAAAAGCGAAGGATACGCAGAGAAATCCTTGAAAGAGAAGGTATATCAGAAAGAACTCTCAGGCGGTACGTTGCTGCATACCGGGAGAACAATTATGAGGGACTTCTGAAAAAGACACGCCAAGACATTGGGAAGACCAAAGCGAT
>NZ_JH556658.1:268627-271664 GCF_000179595.2 Acetivibrio cellulolyticus CD2
TTCTGCCCGAGTTAAATGTCATGGAACTGCTCAGGTTGCGTGACCGTTTACAGATATGTTAATATCTTTCCGAAGAGAGTTTTAGGAGGGATATGGAAAGAACTTTGAGTTTTTACGTTAAATGCACCACCATTTAACCTCAAAGTTCCAACACACTGTAAAATGATAATAGCATATATTGGCCGAAATGTTAAGGACTATCGTAAAAATTTTTTGTTGTATCTGGAGAAAACAAAGTTCTTCTGCCCTGTATGTGGTAATAATACAGAATTTCATGATCGCTACGACAGACATGTACATATAGATGATAAAATTGAATGGATAGTAATTCAGCGTGTAATATGTGTTGGATGTGGTAAAACTCATGCAATACTTCCGGATTTTATCAGACCCTACAAGCATTACTCTACAGCAGATATTGAGTTCGTACTCCGGGATGTTGAGGAAGGAACTACATATGAACAGGTGGAGGCAACAGCAAGTATCTCAACAGTGAAAAGATGGTTTAAAGAGTTTAAACAACGAGGTTGTCAAGCAATAGGAGCATTAAGAGCTTTACTGAATAATATTTTTGATAAAACCATTAACGAAGTTAGGCTTACTGGACTTAAGATGTTTGAAACATTGGAATACATACTTGATAACTTCCCTAAAACTGAAAGTAACAGTCTTTCCATTGGGGATGCAAACATATGGCTTACACACTACATAGCAGGTGTTTATGTATAAAGAAATTCCCACATAGTTTGAACTGGTGACCGCAAGGTTCTCCTGTTAATCTTTAAGAAAAAAGTACAGGAGGGGTTCAAATGATCAGAAATGAAGAACTAGAAACAGCTTTAAAGCGGCATGAAATGATAGCACCGCTTTTGATTCCGGGGCTTGATGAATCAGAAAAGCGAAGGATACGCAGAGAAATCCTTGAAAGAGAAGGTATATCAGAAAGAACTCTCAGGCGGTACGTTGCTGCATACCGGGAGAACAATTATGAGGGACTTCTGAAAAAGACACGCCAAGACATTGGGAAGACCAAAGCGATATCCCAAGAAGTATTGGATCGTGCAGCAGAGCTTAGACAGGAACTGCCGGAAAGAAGTATAAGAAGGATTATACGCATACTTGAAGGTGAAGGGACAGTCAAAAAAGGTGATATATCAAGAAGCACGTTATCAAGGCACCTATTAAATATGGGATTTGGAGCTAAAGAACTTAAGAATACAAAGATAACAGGTAATGCAGTAAGAAGGTTTCAAAAGAGTGGAAGAAATATGCTGTGGCAGTCTGACATCAAGTATGGCCCATTCATACCCACAGCAAACGGTGGTAAGAAACGTACCTACATGGTAGCATTCATAGATGACGCAACAAGACTTGTTTGCCATGCAGAGTTTTACGATAATCAAAGGTTACCGATACTGGAGGACTGTTTCAGGAAGGCAATATTAAAGTATGGTAAGCCCGATGCAGTTTATGTGGACAATGGTAAAGTGTATGTATCAAGATGGTTCCGGGTGGCTTGTGCGAAGCTAGGGATAAGACATATTAACACAAAAGCTTACTCACCGGAAAGCAAAGGAAAGATAGAACGGTTTAATAGTACAATGGAAGAATTTCTACAGGAGATATCCCTTGAAAAACCAAAGAGCCTTGAGGAACTAAATCGAAAGTTTCGGATATGGTTGGACGAGGGCTACAACATGAGAGAACACAGCAGTCTAAAGGGAATAACTCCTATGCAAGCTTATTCAAGAGACCCAAAAAAGGTAAAGTTCGCAACACCTGAAGAATGTGCAGATGCTTTTCTTTGGGAGGATACAAGGAAAGTAGATAACACTGGCTGCATAAAACTTAATGGTTATGAATATGAAGCTGGAATAGAATATATAGGTAAAAAGGTTGATGTAAGATACGACCCTTTTGATATGGGGCTTGTGGAAATATGGTATAGCGGAGAACGCAAGAAGAAAGTAAGCCCGCTTACGATTGGAGAATACTGTGGAAAGGTACAAAAGTCAAGTTCGACAGTAAAGACGACACACTCAAGACTGCTTAAGGTATATGAGCAGGAAAACGCAAAGCGTCAGAAACAACGAATTGGAGTACTTTCCTTCAGGAGCATGAAGGGAGGTTCGGATAATGTTTGAACAATACTTTAACCTGACAAGAATACCATTTAGCAGGGATATACCAGAAGAAGAACTGTACAGTACTCCGAGTATAGAAGAATTATGTGAAAGATTGCAGTATGCAGCAAGAAATAGGTTGTTTGCAGTTATAACCGGTGATGTTGGAACAGGAAAAACAACAGCGCTAAGAAAGTTAGTAGATAGCCTTGATATCAATCGTTACAAGGTAATGTACATAAGTGATTCATCTTTAACACCAAGAAATTTCTACTGGGAGGTATTAAACCAACTAGGTTGCGAAGCAAAATTTTACAGAGGAGATGCAAAACGTCAGTTAACCCGTGAGCTATCGAACCTCATAGAAACACAAAAGAGGATACCAGTGATAATATCAGACGAAGCACATCTTTTATCAAGAGAAATGCTAGAGGAAGTACGGTTTCTCTTAAACTTTAAGATGGATTCATACAATCCAATGAGTTTAATTCTAGCGGGACAGAGTGAACTTAGAGATGTTCTGAAAAAACAGATATATGAGGCAATATGCCAAAGGATAGATATACGTTATCACCTTACCCCTTACGATCGGCAACAAACCGGAGAATACATCAAAAAGCATCTTGAATATGCAGGAGAAACCAGGGATATATTTACCGAGAAGGCTATTGGCGAAATTTATGACTATTCTCATGGAGTAGCAAGGAAAATCAATAAAGTATGTATAGCCTGCCTGATGCACGCAGCACAAAGGCAAACAAAGTTGATAGATGATCATGTAGTAAGGCTCATAATTGAAGATGAATTCAATTGGTAATTAATTACCCTGTTCGGTGAAGTATCGGACAGGGTTAATGAGCAAAATATACGGACACAAAATTTGGGCAAAGAGCGGTCAAACAGACCGAGCAGCG